>NZ_JAPCIV010000037.1:0-50112 GCF_027707585.1 Aeromonas sp. QDB39
ACTACCTGAAGCAACACCGCTTATATACCCGCACACTTGGAATTATTTGAGTCTCTAAAAATGAGGGGATCTCTGAGGTGTTGGCCGCCTTGTCCACCCTGATGTTATCTACCAGTGCCTTGGCCACTTACCGGGTCGACGTGCAATGTCTTGATCGGGTCATGTTGACCGATGTGCATGCTGGTTATATCAAATCGGCCAGTGGCGGCCCCGACGCGGGCAATGCGGTGGTGATTTCATGGGAAAAGAATTATGAGCAGGGCAGCACGAGCTTCCATGTCTTCAAGAACCTGAATGATTACCCCGGCAGGGGCATGTTCGAGATGGCCCTGCTGGCGCTGGAACGCGGCCTGCCGGTCAGTGCCTGGGGCAATGACTCCCAATGCTCCGGTGGGATTCATCAGTTGAAGATTACCCGCAGCTTCAACCCCTAATCCTGCCCGCGCACTGATTCGTGCGATAAAGGGAGTGAACACCAAGCCGGGCCAGGCAGCTGCGCCCGGCTTTAACAACCCGCGCGACCGTCGCTTGCCTTGCACTGCAACATGCGAAGCAGCGTCGCCACGTATCTCACCTGTTCATGTCAACTCGGCCGGGACGATACCTCTGAGCCGGATAGGCAGCCCGCCGATTTGGGCATATCTTGTCGAGGCGGCTCTGCCAGGGTGACAGGGCCCCTTCACGAGGTAAAAAGATGAAACGAGCAATCCTGGCCGCCCTGCTGGCCGTCACCATGGCCGCCGGTGCGCAGGCCGCCGACAAGGTCACCACTGTCCCGGTGCAGTTTGCCAAGGGGGCCCACAGCGCCCAGCTCAAGGGCAGCTTTACCGGCTATGACACCATCCATTACACGCTGGTGGCCAAAGCGGGCCAGACCATGACGGTCAAGATCGGCGGCAGCAGCAACGCCAACTTCAATGTCTTCGCCCCCGGCGCCCAACCCGGCCAGGCCGAGGCGCTGGGCAGCAACGATGGCGATGGTCAGTGGCAAGGCGCCCTGCCCGCCTCCGGCAAGTACCTGATCCAGGTCTATCAGATGCGTGCCTCCGCCCGCCGTGGCGAGCAGGTGCCCCACACCCTGGCGGTCAGTATCCAGTAAACCCCGCCCACAGGATGCCCGTGCAACCACCGTCATGCCCCCATTCCGGGGTGGGCATGACGGTGGCCTGCTGGTAGGGTGGTGTCATCAATTAATCAACGACCGAGACAGCCATGCAACGCAAAACCCTGGCCCTGCTGCTGGCCAGCCATCTGCTGGTGGGCGCCGCCGGCTTTGCGGCCGGCATCTATGCCCTGCCGATCCTGATCGCCCCACCCGCCCCCGCCAACGAGCAGGTTGCCGCCCGGCAGGCTCAGGCCAGCTTTCACGGCACCTTTCGTCGGGATCTGCAAGACAGCGACCGGCTGCACTGGGGCGAAGGGCAGGTCAGCATCGGGCCCGATGCCATCAGCCTGATGGGCAAGCTGGCACCGGGCCCCGACTACCAGCTCTACCTGTCGCCCACCTTCGTCGAGACCGAGGCCGATTTTGCCCGCCTGAAGGAGAAGATGGTGAAAATCGGACCGGTGAAGACCTTCGACAACTTTATCGTCCCCCTCCCTGCCAATGTGAACCCGGCCGACTACGACAGCGTGATCATCTGGTGCGAGACCTTCGGCCAGTTCATCACCGCCGCCCGCTACCGGCAGTAGCACCACAGGTGACCGTCAGTGCTGCATCATAAAAAACGGCGCCATCAGGCGCCGTTTTTTGTCGCAGTCTGCCGGGGCAGGCCGGGGGGGTCAGCCGGTGTAGACGGGCAGCATGCCCGCCATGTTGAGCAGGTGGAACGCCGCGGTCAGTACCCCGAACAGGAAGACGCCGGCGATCATCGGCATGCCGCCCGGCGCCCGGAAGCCATCCTGTTTGTCACCTTGCTTGCCCTTGCCGGCGCGCACCTTCCAGGCCAGCAGGGCCGGGATGATGCAGGTCCACAGGGTAGCCACGGCGCCCGCGTAACCGATGGCCATCAGGAAGCCGAACGGGAACAGCAGGGAGAGCAGCAGCGGCGGCAGGAAGGTGGCCGCCCACGACTTGGCGCGGCCGCCACGGCCGTTGTCGAACTTGAACAGATCCGCCAGATAGTCGAACACCCCCAGCCCCACCCCGATGAAGGAGGAGAGGATGGCAGCCATGGAGAAGAGGTTGAGGGCGCTGGCGACCGCCTCGGATTCGATCACCGAGGCCAGCGCCTTGAGCAGCACGTCGACGTTGCCGCCCTGGGCCACCACGGGGCCGAACTCGCTGCGCGGCAGGTTGCCGAACACGCTCACCAGCCAGATGAGGTAGAACAGCAGCGCGATGGCGGTGCCGCCGAGGATGGCGTAACGGGCGCGGCGCTCCTCACCGTAGTAGGCGCGCATGGACGACACCGAGTGGTGATAACCAAACGAGGTGAGCGCCACCGGCAGCATGGCCAGCGCATAGGGGGCATAGCTGGCGTGCTCGCTCAGGGTATCGAACAGCAGGGTCGGCTTGATGTTGAGCGACAGGCCCGAGATGCCGAACACGAAGCTCAGCCCCATGGCGATGACCAGCACTACTGAGATGCGATCCACCGCCCGGGTGGAGTGCCACACCAGGCCGGAGAAGCCAAGGGTAAACAGGACCGAGCCCCACTGGCTGCCAATGCCGGTCATGCCGTCGATGATGAGGCCGGCCGAGGTGATGTAGGCGTAGAGCAGGATGCCGCCGACGAAATAGACGGTGAGGTTGTTGAGGGCGTTGAGCTTCTCCCCCAGCAGTTCGCGGGTGACGGTATCGAACGACACGCGCAGCGGATAGCCCTGATAAGACTCCAGCAGCATCCAGCCGGAGAGCGTCATCACGATCATGGTCAGGGTGATGGCCAGCACCGACCAGATGGTCCAGGCGCCCGCCCCCGCACTCGGCAAGCCCAGCATGCCGGCCCCTACACAGACGCCGGCAATGATGCATGCCCCGCCCACCAACGATGGTTTCTGTCCCATTTACTTCTCCAAAGACGATTGTGGATCTGATCGCGACCGCGGACCGTTGCATTTGCTACGCCGGTTGTCATGGTAGATCGCGCTCATCTAGGTGCCGGCGCCCGGCGCTAGCTGCTTCGCAAGGGAAGCAAGGTGCGCTCAAGGCGGGCTGCCGGCCCGACACGGCAGCAGGGCCGCATGTCGGGGAAGGGACTTTACCCTGCTACCCCTCAGGTATCAAATGCGGGTGCATGTTCAGGCTGCCCAACGGGCCCTTCGCAGACAGCCTGCAACTGGCTCCTTGTGACTCAATGAGTGAGTTGCGGCAATAGTTGCAGCAGGTGGGCGCGATCTGCCAGCGGCGTCTGGCTGACCCAGATCCCCAGCAGGCCGTAAGCGAGCAGCGGCAGCACCAGCAGCAACAGGCAGAGCAGCCCCAGCAGCTGGCGAGGCGCGAGCCGGCGCCCCTGCGTGCCCAAGTGCAGCGCATCGGCCCGCTTGGGGCAGGCGGCCACGCAGCTCAGGCAGCTGGTGCACTCGAGACTGCGCACCGCGATGAGCTGGTGCACCTGGATGCGCGACGGGCAGGCCCGGCTGCACTTGTCGCAGTCGTGACCCGCACTGCGCAGGCAGCGGGCCGGGTCACGGCGAATGCGCAGTGGGGTCAGCAGGCCGAGCAGGGCCAGCCAGGCGCCATAGGGACAAAGGTAGCGGCAGAAGCCCTGGCGGAAGGTGGCGGTGAGCAGCAGCACCCAGCCAAGGCACAGACCCGAGATCAGGGTCAGGTTGAAGAAGAAGGCTCCCATCTTCATGTCCGCCGCCTGATGGTAGGGGCTGGTGAAGTAGCCGGGCAGGGCGGCGCCTGGCACCGCGATCAACACGATAAACAACAGGAACGCGAGCACCAGAAACTTCTGGCCGCGCAACACGGCATCGAGCCAGCGCGGCGGCGTCCACTCCCCCGTTATCCATCGGCTGCGCAGGCCGTGCAGCCACTCACCCACCAGCCCGAGCGGGCAGAACCAGGCGCAGAACGCCCGCCCCAGCAGCAGAGCCGACAGCGAGAGCACCAGTACAGTCACGGTGGCCGCCGGATGGTGCGGATCCACCAGCCCCTGTCCGAGCCAGGCCCGCAGCCCGAGCCCGCCGGCGATGGGCAGGAAGCCGTCCACCACGTCAGGGCGCACCAGCCAGGGGCTCATCCCCTGCCCCAGCTGCCAGACATGCAAGCCGTACTGCAGCGTCACCAGCCCCCAGCAGAGCAACAGCAGCTGGCGTGTGCGCGCCCGCAACCACTGGCTGTCGAGCGCCTCGAGGGCGGGCAGCGGCCGCCACTGGTGCCAGAGAGCAAGCGCACCGGCCACCAGCCCCACGCCGAGCCAGAGCAGGCTGTCCGCCGCCAGCAACCAGAGCATGAGCAGCAGGCCGAGGGCAAGACGCCACTGCCAGCCCGATCGCGCCTGCCAGCCCGATCGCGCCTGCCACGCCAGCAGCACCAGATAGGCCAGGCCGGCGGCCATGGTCACGGCTTCGATCACGCTCATGTTTCCCTCACTGCCTCATCCACCACTGGCGGCAAGGATAACGGACATCTGAATTGATTATTTTGATCTGCATGGGTAGAGGGGGACATTTGCGCCCACCCCCCCTCCCCATGGTTACACCTTATGCCTTGCGGCTGTTGAACAGCGGCTGGTCGGATTCGGCCTGCTCGGCCCAGAAGTGGATGTTGAAGCGGGCATCCTCCGACAGCTCGACCCTGTGCCAGTACTGGGGCGGGCTGGTGGCAAACTCCCCGGCCCGGATCACCAGGCTCACCTCGGGCTCCTCGGCCTGTTCGTCGGCAAAGCCGTGATAGGTGACGGTCCCCTCCATCACGCAGAGCTGGCCGAACACCCCGGCCGCGGTGTTGTGGTGGGTGAGCAGGGCCGGGGGCACATTCTGGCGGGTGAAGAAGGGGGTGGAGCGGCGTACTACCCAGTGAGACGGAATCCGTTGCATGGCCATATCGGTTCTCCTCAGATGGCCGGGTCGACCCGGCCGGTGCAATGAAAGGGGTTAACGGGGCAGCTGACGCAGCAGCGGGAAGGCGGCGCTCATCTGGTCGCCCCCCACCACGAAGCCGCACAGCTCGCCGGCTTCATCGCGCGCCTCGGCCACCATGCCGTGGCTGTTCCAGCGACACTGCCAGGCGAGATCCTCGCCCTTGGTGCGGCCGGCCAGTTGCAGCGGGTAGCGCGGCGTCTTCACCTTCACCAGCATGGGCGGCAAGGTCAGCGGGGTCGGCGTGCCGAGCAGGGTGTGCGCCAGCGCATTGGCGCCCAGCACTATGGGTTGCAGGAAGGGGAGCAACTGGCCCTGCCACTGCACGCAGTCCCCCAACGCGAAGATATGGGGGTCGCTGGTCTGCAGCCGATCGTCGACCAGGATACCGCGCTCCACGGCCAGCCCGGCCCCGCGGGCCAGGGCCAGATTCGGCCGCAGGCCGATCGCGGCGATCACCAGATCCTGCTCGCTGGTACGGCCATCGGTCAGGGTCACCCGCCAGCCATCGCCCGGCTGGGCATCTATCCTGGCGAGACCTGTCCCGCACTGCAGGCTGACCCCCTGGCTGCGCAGCGCCTGTTGCAGCGGCTGGGTCAGAGTGGCGGGCAGCAGGGCGCTGAGCGGGCTATCGGCCAGATCCAGCAGGGTGACCTCGCGGCCATCGCTCGCCATGTCCATCGCCAGCTCGCAGCCGATGAGGCCGGCCCCCAGCACCAGGATGCGGCGGGCCTGCTGGATTGCCCCCTCGGCGGCGGCATACTCCTGCTGGCTGTTGAGGGTGACCAGATGCTCGCTGCCCGGCAGCTCGGGGCGTACCGCGCTGGCACCGGTGGCCAGCACCAGCCGGCCATAGGGGAAGCTGCCCTGCTCGGTCAGCACCAACCGCCGGGCAGGGTCGATGCCAAGTACCGGGCAGTGGGGCAGCAGCGCGATGCGCTGCTGCTCGGCAAAGTCGCTGCCGCTCTGACGGGTCATGGCCGCGGCGGCGCAGCCCCGGCTCACCACGTGGCTCAAGTCCGGCTTGTTGTACTCGTCGCCGCTGTCGGCGGTGATGAGGCGGATGGGCTGCTCGGCGTCCAGCTTGCGCAGGCTCTTGACCAGCTGCTGGGCGGCGAAGCCGCTGCCGATCACCACAATCTCGTCGCGCTGGGGGATGGTACTCATACGCAGGCCTCCACGGCGCAGGGTTCGAATACCTCCTTGCCGATGCCGCAACCCGGGCAGAGGAAGCTGTCAGGTACCTGGGCCCAGGGGGTGCCCGGCGCCACCAGCTGATCCGGCTCCCCCTGGGCCGGGTCATAGACCCACTGGCAGACGGTGCAGAGCATGGCCTGGTCGTCGTCCCATTCGGCGGTGGCCGCTGCGGCTTTCAACTCAACAGCAGGCATCGCGGGGACGGGTGTCACGGCTGTCTGAGTGGCGGTGATCGGACGGGGCGCCTCCAGCGGATGCAGTGCCCACTGACGGGCGAGCTGACGGCCGTGCTCGCGGCATTCGGCCAGCGCCGAGCCATCCGGGCGCCACTTGGCCTTGAGGGAGATGCTGATGTCAAAACCCGCATCCATCAGCCGGGTCTGGATCCGGTCCACCGCGCCGCCGGTCCAGCCGTAGCTGCCGAAGGCCGAGGCGCGCTTGTTGCGAAAACGCAGGCCGGTGATCTCCTCGAGCATGCCCGCCACCTTGGGCATCATGACGTTGTTCATGGTGGAGGAGCCCACCAGAATGCCCTTGGAGCGGAACACCTGGGTCAGGATCTCGTTCTTGTCGTGGCGGGCCACGTTGTAGATCTTCACCGCCACGCCCGGGTCCACCTCGTGGATGCCCTGGGCGATGGCGTCGGCCATCATGCGGGTATTGTTGGACATGGAGTCGTAGAAGAGGGTGATGCGATCTTCTTGGTAGTGGTCGGCCCACTCCAGGTATTTCAGGATGATCTGGGTGGGGTCCTCACGCCAGACGATGCCATGGGAGGTGGCCACCATGCTCACCGGCAGGTTGAAACCGAGCACTTCCTTGATCTTGGCGGTCACCAGCGGGCTGAAGGGGGTGAGAATGTTGGCGTAGTAGCGCTGGCACTGCTCCATCAGCTCGGTCTGATCTACCTCGTCGTTGAACAGGTGCTCGTCGCAGTAGTGCTGGCCGAAGGCGTCGTTGGAGAACAGCACCGCGTCCTCGGTCATATAGGTCATCATGCTGTCGGGCCAGTGCAGCATGGGGGTCTCGATGAATACCAGCTGCTTGCCGTTGCCGATGTCCAGGCTGTCGCCGGTCTTGACCGGGTGGAAGTTCCACTCCGGGTGGTGATGATGGCCGGTGATGGAGTCGATGGCGTTGTGGGTGCAGTAGATGGGGGTGCCGGGGATGCGGGCCATCAGCTCGGTCAGGGCGCCGGCGTGATCCTCCTCGGCGTGGTTGATCACCACATAGTCGATGGCAGCGAGATCGATCTCCGCCGCCAGGTTCTGCACGAACTCACGGCTGAACTTGTGATCGACGGTATCGATCAGCACATTCTTCCCTTCGCGGATGAGATAGCTGTTGTAGCTGGTGCCCTTGTGGGTCTTGTACTCGGTACCGTGGAAGTCGCGTACCTCCCAGTCCCGTTGGCCGACCCAGTGGATGTTGTTCTTGACGTGAATGCTCATCAGGCAGTTCCTCGAATGCAATAGTGTATGTTCGACTGAACCAGCTATTGCAGCGGACGTGCCAACATATAACTCATTGTTTTTATTGGTAACAAAAACCAGTGATTGTCATTTAGACAGTCACCACTTATAGTCAAAATCACAAACACACTGTCATTTGGACAATCATCGTGATCTCGACCGACAGCCTGGCGCGCATCGCCCTCGACCTGCAACTCGGCATCTCCCATCAGGACCGCTTCCACCGCCTGATCCAGAGCGTGCGCAGCCTGCTGAACTCGGATGCCTCGGCCCTGCTGCGCTACGAGGGGGGCCAGTTCATCCCGCTGGCCATCGACGGCCTGATGCAGGACGTGCTGGGGCGCCGCTTCGCCCTCAAGGATCACCCGCGCATGGAGGCCATCGCCCGCGCCGGCGACGTGGTGCGCTTCCCCGCCGACAGCAGCCTGCCCGACCCCTATGACGGCCTGCTGCCGGATCACGATGACTTCAAGGTGCACGCCTGCGTCGGCCTGCCGCTGTTCTCGGATCAGGCGCTGATCGGTGCGCTGACCATAGACGGCATGAATCCGACCCAGTTCGACGCCATCAGCGACGAGGAGCTGCGGCTGGTGGGCGCCCTGGCCGCCGCCGCCCTGAGCAACGCACTGCTGCTGGAGCGGCTCGCCCGCCAGAGCAGCGAGCCGCTGGTCCCCGGCACCCGGCCCGGGCCGGAGCAGCCGGAGATGATCGGCCAGTCCCCCGCCATGGCCCGGCTGCGCCACGAGATCGAGGTAGTCGCCAGCTCGGAGCTGAACGTGCTGATCCTGGGGGAGACCGGGGTCGGCAAGGAGCTGATCGCCAAGGCGGTGCATCGCGGTTCCCAGCGCGCCAAAGCCCCGCTGGTCTACCTCAACTGCGCCGCCCTGCCCGAATCCGTGGCCGAAAGCGAGCTGTTCGGCCACGTGAAGGGGGCCTTCACCGGCGCCATCCACAACCGGGCGGGCAAGTTCGAGCTGGCGGATCAGGGCACCCTGTTCCTCGACGAGATCGGCGAGCTCTCTCTGCCGCTGCAGGCCAAGCTGCTGCGAGTGCTGCAATACGGCGATCTGCAGCGGATCGGCGACGATACCCCGCTCAAGGTGAACGTGCGCATCTTGGCGGCCACCAACCGGGATCTGAAGCAGGCGGTGGTCGAAGGGCAGTTCCGGGCCGACCTCTACCACCGGCTGAGCGTGTTCCCGATCCACGCCCCGGCGCTGCGCGAGCGCCCCGGCGACATTCCCCTGCTGGCCGGTTACTTTTGCGAACGCTGCCGGCTCAGCCTGGGGCTGGAGCGGCTGCGCATCCAGCCGCAGGCGCTGCAACTGCTCGAGCGCCACGACTGGCCCGGCAACGTGCGGGAACTCGAGCACGCCATCCACCGCGCCGCCGTGCTGGCGCGGGCCGAACAGGGCAGCCAGGCCCCGACTCTCGCCAGCCATCACTTCAACCTGGCGGCCGGCCCCCTGCCCCCCTCCACCAGCCCCGCCATGGCGCCAATGACCACCCCCTTGCCCGGCGGCCTTGGCCTGCGGGCCGCCACCGACGCCTTCCAGCTTGCGCTGATCGAGCAGACCCTGGCCGCCCATGACGGCAATTGGGCCGCTACCGCCCGCGCACTGGAGCTCGACAGCGGCAACCTGCACCGGCTCGCCAAGCGGCTCGGCCTCAAGGCCTGAGGCGTCCATTCAGGGCCCATCAAACAAAAACCCCCTCGCTGGCGAGGGGGTTTGCATATGCAGCAAGATGGGGGGCAGGCTAGCCGCGGGCGCGGCGCAGGTGGTAGTCGACGTGATAGTCGTTGGCATTGCGGAACATGATGGAGTAGTTGAGAAACTCGCCGTTCTCACCGTATGAGAGCGAGGTGAGCCGCAGGATGGGCGCCCCCTGCTCGATATGCAACAGCGCGGCCATGCGCCGGTCGGCCAGCACGGCGCTGAAGCTCTCGTAGTTGCCGGCGATGGGGAGCTGGCACTCGTTCTCGATGTAGGCGAACTTGGATCCCTCCAGATGGGCCACCGAGAGGGTGCGAAACAGCCGCACCGGCATGTAGCTCTCCTCCACCAGCAGGGCCCGGCCGTCCACCGAGCGCACCCGGTTGGAGAAGTAGACCGGCTCGTTCACCTTGATCCTGAGCTGGCTGGCGATGGCGGGCGGGGCCGGCATGGTGCGAAACTCCAGCACCTCGCTGGTCAGGCTGCGGCCCTGTTCACGCATCAGCTCGGTGAAACCGCTCAGCCCCTTGGTCTCGTGCTGCACGTCCTTCTTGGTCACGTAGGTGCCGCTGCCGTGGCGCCGCTCCACCAGCCCCCACTCGATCAGCATGTCCACCGCCTTGCGCACCGTCATCCGCGATACCCCGAACTGACTCGCCAGGGTTTTCTCGCTCGGCAGGACATCCCCCACCCGGCAATCTGCCCCGTTGACCCGGATACGCAACCGATCCGCCACCGATTTATAGATCACTGCTAGACCTCTCTTTACCCAGCCGGGGTGGCGACCCATTTGCTCGCCTTTATTTCAACTAGCTGAAAATAAACAATTTTAAATTCAAATAACCCGATAAAAACGTCACAAAAACAAGACGTACAACAATATCGCAAAATTTAGATCTCTTTGTCTAAATAAGTGCATGCGTCGGATCACATAACCACCACATATTTCATGAGGGCCTGATCGCTTGTTGTTAGGTTCAATTCAGCAATACGACAACAGCAGTCAGACAATTCTCTAATAAAAAGGGACGCTATATGCTCAGTCAAATTCAACGTTTTGGCGGGGCAATGTTTACGCCTGTATTACTGTTTCCATTCGCAGGTATGGTGGTAGGCATTGCAATCATGCTGAAAAATCCCATGTTCGTGGGAGAGACACTGGCAAATCCTCAGGGACTGTTTTTTCAAATAGTCCATATTATTGAAGAGGGTGGCTGGACGGTATTTCGAAATATGCCGCTGATATTTGCCATCGGCCTGCCGATCGGGCTGGCAAACAAGGCTCAGGCCCGCGCCTGCCTCTCCGTGCTGGTCAGCTTCATGACCTGGAACTACTTCATCAATGCCATGGGGATGACCTGGGGCGACTATTTCGGGGTCGACTTCAACCAGGCGGTGGGTGGTGAGAGCGGGCTGGCCATGGTGGCCGGCATCAAGACCCTGGACACCAGCATCATAGGTGCCATCGCCATCTCCGGCATCGTCACCGCCCTGCACAACCGGTTGTTCGACCGACAGCTGCCGGTCTTTCTCGGCATCTTCCAGGGCAGTTCGTTCGTCACCATCGTCGCCTTCTTCGTGATGATCCCCTGCGCCTGGCTGACCCTGCTGGGCTGGCCCAAGGTACAGATGGGCATCGCCTCCCTGCAGGAGTTCATGCTGGTCTCCGGCCCGCTCGGCGTCTGGGTTTACACCTTCCTCGAGCGGATCCTGATCCCGACCGGCCTGCACCACTTCATCTACGGCCCCTTCATCTTCGGCCCGGCCGCGGTGGAAGGTGGCATCCAGCTCTACTGGGCCCAGCACATGCTGGAGTTCAGCCAGAGCACCCGGCCGCTGATCGAGCTGTTCCCCCAGGGCGGCTTCGCCCTGCACGGCAACTCCAAGATCTTCGGGGCCATGGGGATTGCGCTCGCCATCTACGCCACCGCCGCCAGAGAGAACAAGGCCAAGGTGGCCGGCCTGCTGATCCCGGCCACCCTGACCGCCATGCTGGTGGGGATCACCGAGCCGCTCGAGTTCACCTTCCTCTTCATCTCGCCCCTGCTGTTCGCCATCCATGCCCTGCTGGCGGCCACCATGGCGACCGTGATGTACCTATTCGGGGTCGTCGGCAACATGGGCGGGGGTCTGCTCGACCAGTTCCTGCCGCAGAACTGGATCCCCATGTTCCACAATCACGCCGGCATGATGTTTACCCAGATTGCCATCGGCCTGACCTTTACCGGGATCTGGTTCCTGATATTCCGCACGCTCATTCTGAAATTCAATTTGAAAACCCCAGGGCGGGATGAAAGCGAAATAAAACTGTATTCCAAGGCTGATTATCAGGCCGCCAAAAAACAGCGTGGCCATGATATTGCCGGCCATATTCTGGCGGCGCTCGGTGGCGCGGAAAATATCAACAGCCTGAACAACTGCGCCACCCGGCTGCGCATATCGCTGCGTGATGCGAGCCTGGCAGCACCGGATGATGCTTTCAAACAATTGGGTGCCCACGGCGTGGTCCGCCACGGTGACAGCATCCAGATCATTATCGGTCTGCATGTGCCCCAGCTAAGGGAAAACATGGAGAGCCTGATGAACAACCCCTCCTCCTCTTCTTTCGTAACGGAGTCATGATCATGAAAAAATTCTCTGTCGTCATTGCCGGCGGTGGCAGCACCTTTACCCCGGGCATCGTTCTCATGCTGCTGGAGAACCAGCACCGCTTCCCGCTGCGGGAGATCAAGTTCTACGACAACGATGGCGCCCGCCAGGAGGTGATCGCCGAAGCCTGCCGCGTCCTGCTGCGGGAGCAGGCCCCGGACATAGCCTTCAGCTATGGCACCGACCCCAAGGCGGCCTTCAGCGGGGTGGACTTCGTGATGGCCCATATCCGGGTCGGCAAGTACCCCATGCGCGAGCTGGACGAGAAGATCCCGCTGCGTCATGGCGTGGTCGGCCAGGAGACCTGCGGCCCGGGCGGCATCGCCTACGGCATGCGCTCCATCGGCGGCGTGCTGGAGCTGGTCGATTACATGGAGCAGTACTCGCCGGATGCCTGGATGCTGAACTACTCCAACCCGGCCGCCATCGTGGCCGAGGCGACCCGTCGCCTGCGCCCCCACGCCAGGATCCTCAACATCTGCGACATGCCCATCGGCATCGAGGGACGAATGGCCCAGATCGCCGGCCTGCCGTCACGCAAGGAGATGCGGGTACGCTACTACGGCCTCAACCACTTCGGCTGGTGGACCCGCATCGAGGATCTGGCGGGCAATGACCTGATGCCGGCCATCAAGGCCCACGTGGCCAAACACGGCTATGTGCCCAAGCAGGCCGGCCACGCCGAGGCCAGCTGGAACGACACCTTCGCCAAGGCCAAGGACGTGTGGGCCCTTGATCCGGACACCCTGCCCAACACCTATCTGAAGTACTATCTCTACCCGGACTATGTGGTGGCCCACTCCAATCCGGAGCACACCCGCGCCAACGAGGTGATGGAGCACCGCGAGAAACACGTGTTCAGCGCCTGCCGCGCCATCGTGGCGGCCGGCAACGCCGCGGCCGGCGAGCTGGAGATCGACGAGCACGCCTCCTACATAGTGGATCTGGCCACCGCCATCGCCTTCAACACCCAGGAGCGGATGCTGCTGATCGTGCCGAACCGGGGCGCCATCCCCAACTTCGACCCGGAGGCCATGGTCGAGATCCCCTGCCTGGTGGGCAGCAGCGGCCCCGAGCCGCTGCAGGTGGGCAACATCCCGCTGTTCCAGCAGGGCATGATGGGTCAACAGGTGGCCGTCGAGAAGCTGGTGGTGGAGGCGTGGATCGAGCGTTCCTATCAGAAGCTGTGGCAGGCGATCACCCTCTCCAAGACGGTGCCGAGCGCCTCGGTGGCCAAAACCATCCTGGACGACCTGATCGCCGCCAACAAGGAGTACTGGCCGCCACTGCAATAAACGCAGGCCAAACAAAAACCCCCTCGCTGGCGAGGGGGTTTTCTTGTTGATGGCTCTGCCGTGGCGCGATCAGCGCAGGGACTTGACCGAGCGGCGGACGATCAGCTCCGGCTGGACCGTCATCGACTCGACTTCCAGCTCCTTGTTGCGGATCCGGCTCACCAGCTGCTGCACCGCCAACAGGCCGAGCTCGGCCTTGGGGTGGCGGATGGTGGTCAGCGGCGGGCTGGAGAAGCGCGCCATCTCCACGTCGTCATAACCGATCATGGAGATGTCGTCCGGCACCTTGACCCCGGCTTCCCAGGCGGCGCAGATGGCGCCGATCGCCATGGGATCGTCGAAGGCAAACACCGCGGTCGGCCGCGGCTTGAGCGCCAGGATCCGCTGCATGGCATCGAATCCGCTCTGGCTCTCGTAATCCCCTTCGAAGATCTGCTCGTCTTTCAGGGTCAGCCCCTGCTCGCCCAGGGCATCGCGCACCCCGTCCAGCCGCTGCTGGGTGGTCGGCTTGGCCAGCTGACCCGTGATGCAGACGATGTCGCGGTGACCCTGCTCCAGCAGGTGGCGCACCGCCAGGCGCGCACCGATGCGGGCGTTGTCGTTGATGACGTTGGCAAAGTCACACTCGGTACCCCAGTCCAGCACCACTTGCGGCACGTTCTTGTGGATGCGCAGCATGTCGCGCAGCGGGGTATCGATGTCGGTTCCCAACACCAGCAGACCGTCGACCCGCTTCTCCATCAGCATGCGCAGGTAGTGCTGCTGACGGGGCGGCTGGTTCTCGGTATTGCAGAGGATCAGGCTGTAGCCCTGCTCGAAGCAATACGCCTCCACCCCTTGCACCACTTC
The DNA here is from genome assembly GCF_027707585.1 of Aeromonas sp. QDB39. Classification (NCBI taxonomy): domain Bacteria; kingdom Pseudomonadati; phylum Pseudomonadota; class Gammaproteobacteria; order Aeromonadales; family Aeromonadaceae; genus Aeromonas; species Aeromonas sp. QDB39. The sequence goes on from NZ_JAPCIV010000037.1 coordinate 14,209, forward strand.
CGCAAAGAAGGGGTTGGCACTGGTGGTCACCAGCATGCCGATGGTCTTGGTCGAGTTTATCTTGAGGCTGCGCGCTACCGAGTTGGGCGCGTAGTTGAGTTCTGCCACCGCCTCAAGCACTTTTTGGGTTGCGTCTTCGCTGACCCGACGGGTGTGATTGAGTACATGTGAGACGGTGGAGATGGATACGCCTGCGCGGGAGGCGACATCCTTGATAGTGGCCATCTCTGTCTCCTGAAGATCAAAGGCGGAACATTAGCAGATTTCCCGAATAAAGGCTTGGTTTTAACGAGCACTGCCAATGAATTGTCAATGCTGGCTAATCTAGGCGCTCCTTTCTATTTGCGCAAACGGATTTTGGTCAAAATGGGAGCAGTGTCAGGGTAAAATATCGTCAGTTTTTTCATCTATCATTTATCGAAAGCACATCTTGTTGAGAAGATGTTAATCGACACCTTCAGCATCAATATCTAAATCAGATTTCAATATTGGTTATTTGTTTCAAAAAAGCACTATTCCACCCTCTCTGGTTAGTATCTTTAACAGCTTGTTATTGCCCAGCGAGGAATGATAGAACCATACCTATTGCCGGACTGGCGGGATCACGGTTCGGAATGGCACACGGAAAATGAAACAATCCACTGATTAAGGGACGAATCGATGAATAAGTTGAGCAAAATGGCAGTCAGGACAGCGGTTTCTATGGCCCTGTTCGGATCGGTATCACTGGTCCACGCGGCGGACACCATCAAGATTGGCATCGCCGGTCCGGTCACTGGCCCGGTCGCCCAGTACGGCGACATGCAGTTCACCGGCGGCAAGATGGCGGTCGAGCAGATCAACAAGGCCGGTGGCATCAAGGGCAAGCAGATCGAAGCCGTCATCTATGACGACGCCTGCGATCCCAAGCAGGCCGTGGCGGTCGCCAACAAGGTGATCAACGACGGCGTCAAGTTCGTGGTCGGCCACCTTTGCTCCGACAACACCCTGCCCGCTTCCGACATCTATGAAGATGAAGGCGTGCTGATGGTCACCCCGGCCTCCACCAACCCCAAGATCACCGAGCGCGGCTATCAGCTGGTGCTGCGTACCATCGGCCTGGACAGCGACCAGGGTCCGACCGCCGCCAAGTACATCATCGAGCAGGTCAAGCCCAAGCGTGTGGCTGTCATCCACGACAAGAAACAATACGGCGAAGGCATCGCCTCCAGCGTGAAAGCGGCGCTGGACAAGGCCGGCGTCAAGGTGGTGGCGTTTGAAGGCATCACCGCCGGCGACAAGGACTTCTCCGCCCTGATCGCCAAGCTGCAGAAAGAGAACGTCGACTTCGTCTACTACGGCGGCTATCACCCCGAGCTGGGTCTGATCCTGCGTCAGGCTGGCGAGAAGGGCCTCAAGGCCAAGTTCATGGGTCCGGAAGGGGTCGGCAACAAGGACATCTCCGCCATCGGCGGTCCGGCCTCCGAAGGCCTGCTGGTGACCCTGCCGAACAAATATGACCTGGTGCCGGCCAACGCCCCGCTGGTGGCCGCGTTCAAGGCCAAGGGTCAGGACTCCTCCGGTCCGTTCGTGTGGACCACCTATGCCGCGGTGCAAACCCTGGCTGCCGGTATCGCCAAGGCGGGTGAGGATGACCCGGCTGCCGTAGCCGCCGCCATCAAGGCCGCACCGATCGATACCGTCATGGGCACCCTGAGCTGGGCTCCGAGTGGCGACCTGAAAGGCTTTGAATTCGGTGTATTCCAGTGGCACGCCGACGGTACCTCCACTCAAGTCAAATAATCTGCCGGTCGGGGTGACATGAGTCACCCCTCCTTTCTTTGCGGGCAAGTACAGGGAACGCAGTATGTCCGAACACTTCCTTTACCTGGTTCAGCAGTTGCTGAACGGGTTAACCATAGGCAGCACCTATGCGTTGATCGCCATCGGCTACACCATGGTCTATGGCATCATCGGCATGATCAACTTCGCCCACGGCGAGGTCTACATGATCGGCTCCTATGTCGCTTTCATGGTAATGGCGGGGCTCATGATGATGGGCATCGACAGCACCTTCCTGCTGCTGGGGGGCGCCTTCCTGATCAGCATCGTCATCACCGGCACCTATGGCTGGACCATAGAGCGGGTCGCCTACCGCCCACTGCGGGGCGGCAACCGGCTGATCCCCCTCATCTCCGCCATCGGCATGTCGATCTTCCTGCAGAACATGATGCGGATGGCCCAGGGCTCGCGCGACATAGCCATGCCCACCCTGATCTCCGGCGGCTGGACCTTGGGTGAAGCCGACGGCTTCCAGGCCAGCCTCTCCTGGATGCAGCTCATTATCTTCGTGGTGACCTTCATCACCATGCTGGCGCTGACCCAGTTCATCGGTCGCTCCCGCATGGGCCGCGCCTGCCGCGCCTGTTCGGAAGACATCAAGATGGCCAACCTGCTGGGGATAGACACCCACGTGGTCATCTCCATCACCTTCGTGCTGGGGGCTACCCTGGCCGCCGTCGCCGGCGTGCTGCTCGGCATGTATTACGGCGTCATCAACCCCTATCTCGGCTTCATGGCCGGGCTGAAAGCCTTCACCGCGGCTGTCCTCGGCGGTATCGGCAGCATCCCCGGCGCCGTGCTGGGCGGCCTGCTGCTCGGTGTGGTCGAGGCGCTCACCGCCGGCTACCTCAGCACCGAGTACAAGGATGTGATGGCCTTTGCCCTGCTGATCGGCGTGCTGCTGTTTATGCCCACCGGCATTCTGGGTCGCCCGGAGGTGGAGAAGGTATGATGCAACATCAATTCATTCATGCACCTATCACCTGTCTGATGCTGCTGTTCATGTCCATATACAGCATCCTGGGTCATCCGGAGGTCGAAAAGGTATGAAAAAACAATTCATTCATGCCTGCATCGCCAGCCTGGTGCTGCTGGTGCTCTCCTTCTGGCTGCTCGGCTTCAAGCTCGAGACCGACGGCACCCGCCTGCTGGTGACCAGCCGGCTCGACGTGTCGCTGGCCTGGCTGCTGGGCGGCGCCACCCTGGTGTTCTGGTTCCAGCTGCTGCGCGGCCAGATAAGCCGGCTGTTCCAGGCCTCCATCAGCGGCTTCTCGGTCGGCTTCACCAAGCTGGTGCTGCCGAGTCAGGAGGAGGCGCCACGCCTCTACAACATCACCGCCGTGCTGGTGCTGCTGTTCGCAGTGAGCTGGCCCTTCATGGCCTCGCGCGGTGCCATCGATCTGGCCACCCTGGCCCTCATCTACATCATGCTGGGTCTCGGCCTGAACGTGGTGGTCGGCCTCGCCGGCCTGCTGGATCTCGGCTATGTCGGCTTCTACGCGGTCGGCGCCTACAGCTATGCCCTGCTCAACACCTACTTCGGGCTCAGCTTCTGGGAGTGCCTGCCCATCGCCGGGCTGACGGCGGCCACCTTCGGCTTTTTGCTCGGCTTCCCGGTGCTGCGGCTGCGGGGGGATTATCTGGCCATCGTCACTCTGGGCTTTGGCGAGATCATCCGCATCCTGCTCAACAACATGACCAGCCTGACCGGCGGCCCGAACGGCATCTCCGGCATTCCCAAGCCGACCCTGGGCGGTCTGGAGTTCAACCGCACCGTCAAGGATGGCGGCTTCGAGACCTTCCACGAGTTCTTCGGCATCGCCTACAACGCCAACCACAAGGTGATCTTCCTCTACCTGATGGCGCTGGTGCTGGTGATCGCCACCCTGTTCGTCATCAACCGCCTGCTGCGCATGCCGCTCGGCCGTGCCTGGGAGGCATTGCGGGAAGACGAGATCGCCTGCAAGTCGCTGGGGCTCAACCCCACCATCATCAAGCTGACCGCCTTCACCATTGGTGCCTGCTTCGCGGGCTTCGCCGGCAGCTTCTTCGCCTCGCGCCAAGGTTTCATCAGTCCGGAGTCCTTCGTCTTCATCGAGTCGGCCATCGTGCTCGCCATCGTGGTGCTGGGCGGCATGGGCTCCCAGATCGGGGTGGTGCTGGCCGCCATCGTGATGACGGTGCTGCCTGAGCTGGCGCGCGAGTTCAACGAGTACCGCATGCTGATGTTCGGCCTCTTGATGGTGTTCATGATGATCTGGCGGCCACAGGGATTGCTGCCGATGACCCGTCCGCATCTGGAGTTGAAAAAATGAGTGCCAATCAGAAGTTAATGGAAGTCTCTGATCTGTCGATGCGCCACATGGGTGGACTGTTGGCGCTGGCTCACGCCACTCTGACCCGGGAGCTGAGAAAATGAGTACTCATCAGAAGTTAATGGAAGTTTCTGATCTGTCGATGCGCTTCGGGGGCCTGCTGGCGGTCAACGGCGTCAAGCTGGACGTGGACAAGGGGGAGGTGATCTCCATTATCGGCCCCAACGGAGCGGGCAAGACCACCGTCTTCAACTGCCTGACCGGTTTCTACCGCCCGAGCGGCGGCATCATCCGCTACAAGGGCGAGGAGATTCAGGGCCTGCCCGGCCACCTCATCGCTCGCAAGGGCATAGTGCGCACCTTTCAGCACGTGCGACTGTTCAAGGACATGACGGCGGTGGAAAACCTGCTGGTAGCCCAGCACAGGCACCTCAACACCGGCTTTCTGGCCGGGCTGTTCAAGACCCCGGCCTTTCGCCGCGCCGAGCGGGAGGGGCTGGAGCAGTCCGCCTTCTGGCTGGAGAAGGTGGGGCTCAAGGATCTCGCCAACCGCGCCGCCGGCAACCTGGCCTACGGCCAGCAGCGCCGGCTCGAGATTGCCCGCTGCATGGCGACCCGGCCCGAGCTGCTGATGCTGGACGAGCCGGCCGCCGGCCTCAACCCCCACGAGACCGACGAGCTGAACGAGCTCATCTCCAACCTGCGGGACGAGTTCGGGGTCTCGGTGCTGCTGATCGAGCACGACATGAAACTGGTGATGGAGATCTCCAACCGCATCTTCGTGGTCAACCAGGGCACCCCGCTGGCCCACGGCAAGCCGGACGAGATCCGTAGCAATCCGGCAGTGATCAAGGCCTATCTGGGCGAGTCGTAAGGACAAAAAGATGTTAGAACTTCGCAACGTATCGACCCACTACGGCAAAATTCAGGCGCTGCACGACGTCAGCGTCCAGGTCAAAGAGGGGGAAATCGTCACCCTGATCGGCGCCAATGGCGCCGGCAAGACCACATTGCTGATGACCCTGTGCGGCGAACCCAAGCCCAGCAGTGGCTCCATCTGGTTCGAGGGAGAGCAGATAGACTCGCTCTCCACCGCCCGCATCATGCGCAAGGACATCGCCGTGGTGCCGGAGGGGCGCCGCATCTTCGCTCGCCTGACGGTGGAGGAGAACCTGCTGATGGGGGCCTTCTTCGTCGACAAGGCCGAGCAGCGCGGCCTGCTGGATCAGATTTTCACCCTGTTCCCCCGCCTGCACGAGCGACTGGAGCAGCGCGCCGGCACCATGTCCGGCGGCGAGCAGCAGATGCTGGCCATCGGCCGCGCCCTGATGAGCAAGCCACGCCTGCTGCTGCTGGATGAACCCTCGCTGGGGCTGGCCCCCATCGTCATCCAGCAGATCTTCGACACCATAGAGCAGTTGCGCCGCGACGGCATGACCATCTTCCTGGTGGAGCAGAACGCCAACCAGGCGCTCAAGCTGGCCGATCGCGGCTATGTGCTGGAGAACGGCCACGTGGTACTGCAGGACACGGGGGCGGCCCTGTTGGCCAACCCGGCCGTCCGCCAGGCCTATCTCGGCGGCTGACCCATGAGCAGGGCCGACACCGCGCCGGATCACCACAGTTTCTGGCACGATCCGGCCCTGCCTTTCATCGAGGCGCGGGCGGTGCAGGATGGCCGCCGCGTCTGCTACGACAAGCACAGCCACCCCCACTTCTCCATCGGCGCCATCACCGGCGGCCACAGCCACTACCTCAACCAGCGCAGCCGGCAGGAGGTCGGCCACGGCCACCTGGTGCTGATGAACCCGGAAGAGGTGCACGCCTGCAACCCCGTTGCGGATGAGCCCTGGTCCTATCTGATGTTCTACCTCGATACCGGCTGGCTGCAGCGCCAGCAGGAAGAGGCGGGGCTGGGCGATGCGTTTCGTCCCTTCGACATGACCGCAAGCCGGGATCCCCTGCTCTACCAGGGGCTGTGCCGGCTCCATCGGCAGCTATGGCAGGAGCCGGAGCCGCTCGCGCGCGAGGTGGCCTGCCACCAGTTCAGTCGCCAGCTGCTGGCCAGGCTCACCCCGGCCAGCTGGGACGATCGGCCGCCACAGCACCTGCAGCGGGCCGCCGAACTGATGCAGGACGACTGCAGCAACCCCCTCACCCTCGCACAATTGAGTGCGGTGGCCGGGCTCACCCCCTCCCACTTCGTGCGCAGCTTCAGCCGCCATTACGGCATGACGCCCCACGCCTACCTGCTCGATCAGCGCATCCGCCATGCCCGCACCCTGCTCAGGCGGGGAGAGCCGCTGGCGGAAGTGGCGCTGGCCAGCGGTTTTGCCGATCAGGCCCACTTCCAGCGCCAGTTCAAGCGGCGGGTGGCTGCCACCCCGGGTCACTACCGCAATCAGCTGACCCGGCTGGGCTAGCGCACCAGATAGGCGGCGCAAAGCAGCAGCAACAGCGCCATCGCCCGGTTGAACCAGCGCAGCCGCTGCGGCGCGAGCAGCAACCCCTGCAGGCGACTGCCGGCATAGGCCCAGCAAGCGATGGAGCCGAGACAGATGACCAGGTAGAGGCCGCTGAACAGGGCCACCTGCCCCACCCCGCCCGCACTGCCATAGGCGCCCATCCCCATGCTGGCGGCGAGCCAGGCCTTGGGATTGAGCCACTGCATCAGTGCCCCGTACCAGAAGGAGGGGGCGACCCCATCGACCCCTTCCACCCGGCCGCTGTCCACCAGCAACTGCCAGGCCATCCAGCCGAGAAAGATCACCCCGGCCCAGCGCAGTACCTCCGCCGCCAGCGGCCATTGCAGCAGGGTGGCACCCAGCCCCAGTCCCATCAACAGCAGCAACAGAATGAACCCCAGGGTGGCCCCGACCACGTGGCGCAGGCTGGCCGCAAAGCCGTGCCTGGCGCCGCTGCCGAGAGCGACCAGATTGACCGGCCCCGGGGTGATGGACATGGCCAGGGCAAACCCGGCCATGGATAACAGCAGACTCGTCTCCATGAATAACGCTCGTAGCAGCAAAAGGAGCCCCCAGCCTAGCCGGCACCCCGCCCCCGGTATTGAAGGAAATTGCGATCGGTTACGGCAATAACCGGACACATTGCGGGCTTAGCGCCGGCCCCCGCTTGCGGTAAACTGACCCTCAATCACCTATTCGCAGGACATGTTAATGGACCAGTTTGCCCATATCAGTGCCCATGATGCCCACCAGAAGCTTGCCGCCGGTGCAGCCCGCCTCGTGGATATTCGCGACCCCCAGTCGTTCGAGACGGCCCACGCGGTCGGCGCCTTCCACCTCACCAACGGCACCCTGGTGCGTTTCATGAACGAGGTGGACTTCGATACCCCGGTGATCGTGATGTGCTATCACGGCAACAGCAGCCAGGGCGCCGCCCAGTACCTGCTGCAACAGGGGTACGATGAGGTCTACAGCCTGGATGGCGGCTTCGAGGCATGGCGCAGGGAGTTCCCGATCCAGGCGGGCGACGCATGATCCAGCTGCTGGTGCTCGACAATGCCCGCATGGCCCAGGCGCTGGTGGACTATCTCTCCACCCTCGGCATCTCGTGCGAGCTGACCCAGTCCGAGCTTGGCGTCTCGGTCTGGCTGGCGGACGAACAGCGCCTCGCCCAGGCCCAGCTGGAGGTGAAACGCTTCCTGGCCGAGCCGACCCACCCCCGCTACATGGAAGCCTCCTGGCAATCCGGCCGGGCCGATGCCCGCATCGACTACAGCAAGGGGATGACCGACCCGGTCACCGACTTCCTGCATCAGGCGGGGCCGCTGACCCTGGTGGTGATCATCGCCTGTCTGGCCATCTACGGGCTCGATGCCATCGGCCTGCCGATCTTCGATGAGCTGGCGTTCCACCCGACCCTGGCGCAGTTTACCGACTGGCAGGCGTGGCGCTACTTCACCCCGGCTTTCATCCACTTCTCGGTGCTGCACCTGGTGTTCAACCTGCTGTGGTGGTGGTATCTGGGGGGCCAGATCGAACAACGGCTCGGCAGCGGCAAGCTGCTGATCCTGCTGCTGGTAGGCGCCGCCCTGCCCAACCTGGCCGAGTTCTTCGCCAGCGGCCCGCTGTTTGGCGGCCTCTCCGGGGTGGTCTATGCCCTGCTCGGCTACTGCTGGCTGCGCAGCAAGTTGCAGCCGGCCTGCGGCCTCACCCTGCCACCGGCGTTGATGGGCTTCATGCTGTTCTGGCTGGCGCTCGGCTTCTTCGATCTGCTCGGCACCCGCACCGCCAACATGGCCCACCTGGCCGGTCTGCTGGTCGGGCTGCTGCAAGGCTGGCTGGACAGACACCATCAGCCCGCCTGAGTGTTTTTACGCCAATAAAAACGCCGCCCCGAAGGGCGGCGTTTTTATTGGCCGACTGACTTACTGCTTGAGCAGGGTGGGATCGGTCACCTTGACCGCAGCGCCACCGCTCGCGAAGAAGCTGCCGAACTGGCCCTGCATCTCGGTGGTCACATCGCCGTTCGGGTCGAAGTTCTCGTCCGGCGCCAGCAGCGAGCTGTGGCCACCGGCCAGGAAGCGGGCCGCGTTGTGGCTGGCCGGAACTAACCCTGGACCAGAGGCGGCCAGCGGCTGCAGACCCAGCACCTTGAACAGCGGCTCGGTACCACCCAGCGGGGCGGAGGCAATGCTGTTCGGGATCACCTGGTCAGACAGGCTCAGGGCGCCATCGCCGACGATCTCGGTGGCGAACAGCGGGAAGCTGCTCAGGATGCCGCTACCGAGGTTGATCGGGTCAGCCGAATCCAGCACCGACTGGGCCGCGAAGCTGTAGCTCTGCAACGTGCTGGCCGCCGCCGCCTGCTGGGTGGTGCTCAGGCTCGGCAGGAACTCGTTGACGAAGCAGGTCGGCACCGCGGTCTTGCAGTTGGGCGCATAGGCGGTGAAGCCCGCTTTCAGCTCGGCACTGCCGCTGGTCAGCACGCCCATCTTGATGGTCGGACCGAAGGTCGGCGAGTTCAGCAGCAGCGGTGCGATGCCGCCACCCGGCATGGCCAGGCCGCCGGTATCGAACTTGAACAGGGCATCCGCCAGCGCATTGCCGATGGGCTGATTGGCGACCGCCAGCAGGTTGGTACCGGAGATGGCGCCCAGGGAGTGGCCCAGGAAGTGCACTTTGAGATTACCTGCAGTACCAATAGAACCAGTCTTGTTGGCCAAGCCAACAGCCAGACGCAGGCCCAGCAGATCCGCCACACTCTGTTTCAGGTTGTCGCGGGCCACGGTCAGGTAGCTCAGGTTCAGATACGGGGTCGGGTTGTCGGAGGTGGTCACGGTCGCCATGCTGCCGCTCAGGGCGAAGCCACGCTCACCGTGCAGCGGGTGATCGATCACCACCAGCGCCACCTTCTTGCCTGCCTGCATGCCAGCATAGATCTGGCTGAGCGCCAGCGCATAGGCGTTCTCTTTCACCGAAGTCACGCCGTGCTGGTAGATGATCACGTCGGTGATGGTGTTGAGGTCATCCTTGGCGAAGATGCGCATCGGCACCAGCTGCACCTCTTCCAGCATGGGCAGCGGATTGAAGCGACCGATGTTCTGCTCGGCATCCAGCGGCTTGCCGCCGGAGGTGAGGGTCACCCCGATCAGCTTGCTCGCCTCGGCCAGCAACTCGGCCTGACGGGTCGGATCGGCAATCAGCGTCGCCAGCAGGGCCGGGTCCACGCCCGCGCCCACCAGCCCGGCGATCACTTCGCTGTCGGACGCTTTCAGGGCATTGGCGATGGCGTACAGGCTGGGGATGGCGCCGTGCCAGGACTGGGTCTTGGCCTTGTCCCAGGAACCGGCGGTGGCCGGCGAGGAGAGGAAGTAAGGCAGCTTGACGGTACCGGTATAGACCTTGGTCGCTTGAGCAATCGGGTTGAGCGGAGCACCGGGGCCGAAGGCGGTGGCGATCGCATCTTTCTGCTCTTGCGGCAGGAACTGCTCGGCATCCAGCTGGGTCAGGAAGGCATTGCTGCCGGTCACGCTCAGGGTATAGGTGCCCGGCAAGCTGGTGTTGCCCTTGGCATCCTGCTTCCACAGGGCGGCCGCATCCAGGGTCGGGCTCTTCAGCACGGACGCAGCTGCCCCTTTCACCGCCACCAGCACGTCGGCACCGGACTGGGTACCGAACCAGTCGGAGAAGATGACGTGATCGGTGGAGACGCCGGTGGCAGCCTTGAACAGCCCTTCCTGCAGGGCGATCAGACCATTGATGGTCTGCTCCTGGGCATTGCTGCCGACGTTGTTCTTGTAGTTGCCGTAATCGTTGCCGGCCTTGACCGCGTTGCCGCTGCTGTCCTTGAGGGAGTCGGTGGCCACGACCATGTAGTAGGAGGAGGGATTCAGCGGCTTGAGCGGCACCAGGTTCAGCTTGCCGGCCGCAGCGGCCACCACGAAGTCCACCCCGTAGGTCAGCACCTTCTTCACGCCGTTCGGGCGCAGGGCGGCGCTGTCAAAGCTCAGCTCCAGCAGGTAGAGCGGCGCCACCGAGGCGGCAAACTCCGCCGCGGCCGGGGCCTGCACCTGGATGCCGGATGAGGTCACGGGCACGATCTGGATAGCCTGGGTCGTGGACCAGCCATCCAGGGTCGACATGGCCGAGACCGGGTTGGAGAGATCTGCCGTTTCGGTGGAGAATTTCAGGGTGCCATCGCTGGCCCGGGCTGCCAGAGCACTGGGGCGCACGGCGTTGGAACCGGTCAACAGATAGTCGAGATAGCTGGAGGTGTCGCCTTTGTTATCGTCACTGCCACCACAGCCAGCCAGCATAGCACTGACAACCGCGGCGTAAATTAGCTTCTTTTTCATATCCTTATCTCTTTTTAGTTGTTATCCATGAAATGCTGACTGAGTTGGGTGAGAACCCGACCGGTACATCTTAACAGCAACGCAACAATTATTAAGCCTCTGGTCGGTCATCTGATCTGCTTTTTTTGTGTACAGCATCAAGGAATTGGAATAGAAACGGGACTCGATAGGTTAACAGCTTCATCCCGAATACCAGACCCGACCAGCGACTGCCCCTATGGCAGCTGGCAAAAAGCGACCCTCGATCTCGGCAAAGCGGATCAATTGCCGGTAGAATGGCGCATTGCTTAAGGAGAACCACATGATCGACCCGAAGAAACTGGAAGAGATCGCCAAACAGGTGCACAACTCCCTGCCGCCCGGCATTCGCAGCATGGGTGAAGAGGTGGAGAAGAAGATCCGTCAGGTGCTGCAGTCCCAGCTGGGCAAGCTGGACCTGGTCAGTCGCGAAGAGTTTGACGTGCAGACCAAGGTGCTGCTGCGCACCCGTGAGAAGCTGACCGCGCTCGAGGCCAAGCTGGCCCAGCTCGAGCAGCAGCTCGGCGCCAAAGGCGAATAACGCAGGTCGCCCATAAAGCAAACCCCAGCCAGGCTGGGGTTTGTTGTTTCTGGCCTGTCGCAGGGCAAGCTGCAGCAGGCTGACTCAGCGAGGCCTCCTCAGTCACGCTATGTGACCGGCCTCATGCCGAACTCAGATGAATTCGTAGGCGTCGCCGAAGATGCGCTCAGGCTCGGCGCCCAGAATCTTGAACTCCTCCCGCGCCGCGCCCGCCATCTCGAAGCGACCGGCGACATAGATGTCGTAGTCATGCAGGCTGACGAAGTCATCCATGATGGCCTTGTGCACCAGCCCGGTCTTGCCGGTCCAGTCCGCTTCCGGCTCCTGCACCACCGGGATGAAGGTGAGCGGGGCGTAGTCGCGCTCCCACTGCTGCATCTGCTCCTGCTCGTAGAGCCAGTGCGCCTGGCGCACGCCCCAGTAGAAGAACACCGGGCGCTTGCTGCCGGTATCGATCAGGTATTCCAGAATGGAGCGGGCATAGGAGAAACCGGTGCCACCCGCCATCAGGATCAGCGGCCGGGGTGACTCTTCCCGCAGGAAGGCCTTGCCCGCCGCCAGTTCAATCTCGATCTCCCCCTGCTCGCGCATGCGGGCCAGCACCTGGCCGGCATAGGCGTTTTCCGGGGTGGCGCCGATCTGCAGCTCCAGCATGCCCGGGCGGGTCGGCGAATTGGCGATGGAGAAGGGACGCTTGTCCGAATCGCTCATCACCACCAGCAGATACTGGCCCGGCTTGAAGCTGACCTCTTGCAGCGGCGTCAGGGCCACGTGCCAGATGGTGTCGACATATTCGCGCAGTTCCTCTACGCGGCACTTGATACGTTGCATTCTTATCCTTGTGACGGGCTCGCTCGGCCCGCTTTCGCTCTTGATTCACTGTGGACTGGCGACCAGCAAAGTGGTCAGGTCAGTCGAGCATACCCAATTCAGCTCAAATGGCATCAATCTTTTGCATCCCGGCCAGGCGGCACGGCCCGTCGGGCCTGCCGCCGCTCATCAGCCGAGAATGTTCAGCTCGTCCCAGAGGGCATCGATCTTCTGCTTGACCGCCTCGTCCTGCACGATGGGCTGGCCCCACTCGCGATTGGTCTCCCCCGGCCACTTGTTGGTGGCATCCAGCCCCATTTTGGAGCCGAGCCCGGAGACCGGCGAAGCGAAGTCCAGGTAGTCGATCGGGGTGTGCTCGATCAGGGTGGTGTCGCGGGCCGGATCCATCCGGGTGGTGATGGCCCAGATCACGTCCTTCCAGTCGCGGGCGTTGATGTCGTCATCGCAGACGATCACGAACTTGGTGTACATGAACTGGCGCAGGAAGGACCAGACCCCCAGCATCACCCGCTTGGCGTGGCCAGGGTAGCGCTTCTTGATGGTCACCACCGCCATCCGGTAAGAGCACCCTTCCGGCGGCAGGTAGAAGTCCACGATCTCGGGGAACTGCTTCTGCAACAGCGGCACGAACACCTCGTTGAGCGCCACCCCGAGCACCGCCGGTTCATCGGGCGGACGGCCGGTGTAGGTGCTGTGATAGATGGCATCCTTGCGCATCGTCATGTGGGTGATGGTAAAGACCGGGAACTCGTCCACCTCGTTGTAGTAGCCGGTGTGATCGCCATAAGGCCCTTCGGGGGCCATCTCGCCCGGCTCCAGATAGCCTTCCAGCACGATCTCGGCGCTGGCGGGCACCTCCAGATCGCAGCTGATGGCCTTCACCACCTCGGTACGGCTGCCGCGCAGCAGACCGGCAAAAGCGTATTCGGAGAGAGTATCCGGCACCGGCGTCACCGCGCCGAGGATGGTCGCCGGATCGGCACCGAGCGCCACCACCACCGGGAAGCGCTCACCCGGGTGGGCCTCCTGCCACTCGCGAAAATCGATGGCACCGCCGCGGTGATCCAGCCAGCGCATGATCAGCTTGTTCTTGCCGATCTTCTGCTGGCGATAGATGCCGAGGTTCTGCCGCTTCTTGTAGGGGCCGCGGGTGATGGTCAGACCCCAGGTCACCAGCGGCGCCACGTCGCCGGGCCAGCAGTGCTGGATCGGGATCTGGTCCAGATCGACTGCCTCTCCCTCCAGCACCCGCTGCTGACAAGGGGCAGAGGAGAGCCGTTTGGTCGGCATGTTGAGCACCTGCTTGAAGATCGGCAGCTTCTCCATCAGCTCCTTGAAGCCGCGGGGCGGCTCCGGCTCCTTCAGGTAGGAGAGCCAGATCCCCACCTGGCGCAGGGCGGCCACGTTGGGCTGGCCCATGCCCATGGCGACCCGATCCGGGGTGCCGAACAGGTTGGTCAGCACCGGCATGGCGCAACCCTTGGGATTTTCAAACAGCAGGGCAGGACCGCCCGCCCGCAGGGTGCGATCGCTGATCTCGGTCATCTCCAGATAGGGGTCTATCTCGCGACTGATGCGCTTGAGTTGTCCGCTTTGTTCCAGCTGCGCGATGAAATCACGCAAATCCTTGTATTTCATGCAGGTACCCTGTGTTCAGGCGATGCCGCATTATAACCCTGGGCGGGCGGCGGGTGTACCCGAATCGGGCAGCATCACCGGACTTGCATGGCGCTTTTCCTGCCGGGTCAGCCGATCGGCAAGCTGGGCCAGCAGCCTGGGTTCGTCCATCTGCAGCAGCAGGCTGGCCACCTGACCGCTGTATTGGCGATTGCCCAGCTCCGCCAGCAGGAACTGCTGGGCCGTGTCTGGCAGCGGCGAAAGTTGACTGAGTTGCTGCAGAGCGGGCAGCTTGAGACGGGCATTGCGACTGGCGGCAATCAGCAGATCGCTGGCCGCCTGGCCCTGATGAAAACGGCTCACGCTGGCGAGCGCGGCCACGCTGTCGTGATCGACCGGTTGATGCCACAGCTTCTGATAGAGGGCGCTGTCGCCGGTACGCTCGGCCAGCAGCCGCAGCAGCCGGTTGTCGGGCAGAAAGATGCTCATGGCGGCCAGCGTGTGCGCCTCCCGTTGCAGGAGCGGGAGCGGCTGCCGATCGAGTACGGTCAGCAGCGCCTGCTGCTGCTGGGCCAGATCAGGATTGCGGCTGTTGTAGATCTGCTTGAACTCGAACGTGCCCTCTTCCAGCTGCTGGCGATAGTTGTCCTGCCAGGCCTGCTGCTGCCAGCGGCTCAGCACCTGCCGCGCGGTGGCGGCAAAATCGTAGGCGGGTTGCTGCACCAGAAAGCCGTCCACCTCTTTTTCCACCAACCAGCTGGGGGCCTTGAACGACTGGGCGCGCACCCAGGCCAGCAGTTGCGGCGTGCTGGCCCTGGGTTGGCTATTGAGGGTGGCCAGCAGCTGGCACAACAGATACTCCCGCTGCCCCACCGCCAGGGAGTCCAGCAGGGTGTCGATGGCGGCAAACTGCCCCAGCTGCAGCCGGCCGGTCAGATAGTCGAGGTGACCCTGCAGCCCCTCGTCGGCCACCAGTGTCGTCCGGGGCGGCTGCGCCTCGGCAGCCCCGACCGGCAGCACCAGCAGCCAGCTCAGCAATATCAGGAGTACATGCTTCATGACGTCCCTATCCTTGTGACATCGAGGTTTCATACTACTCAGGCGACCGTAAAATAGATAAACAAAAACCGCGACCTGGGCCGCGGTTTGATGATTTTCGAGTCGGTTACTTCTGCTGGCGCCGCATGGCGTCGAAGAACTCGTCGTTGGTCTTGGTCATGGCCAACTTGTCGATCAGGAACTCGATGCCGTCGATCTCGCCCATCGGGTGCACAATCTTGCGCAGGATCCACATCTTCTGCAGCTCGTCGCCGGTGGTCAGCAGCTCTTCCTTGCGGGTGCCGGAGCGAGTGATGTCGATGGCCGGGTAGACGCGCTTCTCGGCAATCTTGCGCGAGAGGTGCAGTTCCATGTTGCCGGTACCCTTGAACTCTTCGTAGATGACTTCATCCATCTTGGAGCCGGTATCGATCAGCGCGGTGGCGATGATGGTCAGGCTGCCACCCTCTTCGACATTGCGCGCGGCACCGAAGAAGCGCTTCGGACGGTGCAGGGCGTTGGCGTCCACACCACCGGTCAGTACCTTGCCGGATGACGGGATGACGGTGTTGTAGGCACGGGCCAGACGGGTGATGGAGTCCAGCAGGATCACCACGTCCTTCTTGTGCTCGACCAGGCGTTTGGCCTTCTCGATCACCATCTCGGCGACCTGGACGTGACGGGAAGCCGGCTCGTCGAAGGTGGAGGCGATCACTTCACCCTTCACCATGCGCTGCATCTCGGTCACTTCTTCCGGACGCTCGTCGATCAGCAGGACGATCAGTTCGCAGTCAGGGTGGTTGTAGGCGATGCTCTGGGCGATGTTCTGCAGCAGCATGGTCTTACCGGCCTTGGGCGGTGCGACGATGAGGCCGCGCTGGCCTTTACCGATCGGGGAAGCCAGATCCAGTACGCGGGCGGTAATGTCTTCGGTGGAACCGTTGCCACGCTCCATGCGCAGACGCTCGTTGGCGTGCAGCGGAGTGAGGTTTTCAAACAGGATCTTGTTGCGGGAGTTTTCCGGACGGTCGTAGTTGACCTCATTGACCTTGAGCAGCGCGAAGTAACGTTCGCCCTCTTTCGGCGGCCGGATCTTGCCGGATATGGTATCGCCGGTGCGCAGGTTGAAACGGCGGATCTGGCTCGGGGAGACATAGATGTCGTCCGGGCCGGCCAGGTAGGAGCCGTCTGCACTACGCAGGAAGCCGAAACCATCGGTCAGGATTTCCAGCACACCGTCGCCAAAGATATCCTCGCCACCCTTGGCGTGCGCCTTGAGGATCGCGAAAATAATGTCTTTCTTGTGCGCCCGAGCCAGATTTTCCAACCCCATGGATTCGCCAAGCTGTACCAGCTCGGACACAGGAGTGTTCTTTAATTCAGTCAGATTCATAGTGGTGAAAGTCTGTAAGCAAGGATTGAAATGAGGAGACAGTCTGCTGGATTGATGCTGATCGGATTTGATTTGCCAGGCTGATGTGTGAGCAAAGAGTCAGGCAAAAAGGTTAGCAAACGAGCGATAAATTAGCACCAATCGGGGTGAGCGTCTAGGTGATAAAACAGAAGGAGCGCATTATTGCAATGCGCTCCTCTTTGATTATTACAGGTTACCGTCCAGGAACTCTTTCAGCTGAGTCTTGGACAGGGCACCGACCTTGGTCGCTGCCACTTCGCCATTCTTGAACAGCAAGAGGGTCGGAATACCACGAATGCCATACTTGGGCGGAGTGTCGGCGTTATGGTCGATGTTCAATTTCGCCACGGTCACGCGACCGGCATACTCTTGGGCGACTTCGTTCAGGATCGGGGCAATCATCTTGCACGGACCACACCATTCGGCCCAGAAGTCGACCAGAACGGCGCCATCGGCTTTGATTACATCTGCCTCGAAGCTGGCATCGCTCAGCTGAACAATCTTGTCACTCATCTCCAACTCCAGTCAGTAATTAAGGCTTTATTGACGTATCAACAAAGGCAATAGTTGCCCTATTTGAAATGATCCTGTTTATTATTGCAAGCCTAACCTGATAACCTACCGCCATGAGCAAAACACATTTAACGACCGACAAATTCGCCCAAATGGGCCTCGAACCCGAAGTTCTGGCTGGTCTGGAATCAAAGGGATTTCACTATTGCACCCCCATCCAGGCACTGTCTCTGCCACTGCTGGTAGAAGGTCATGACCTCGCCGGTCAGGCCCAGACAGGGACCGGCAAAACCCTTGCCTTCCTGGCCGCCACCTTCAACTATTTGTTGACCCATCCGCTGACCAAGCCGCGCCTCATCAACCAGCCGCGCGCCATCATCATGGCCCCGACCCGGGAGCTGGCGGTCCAGATCTACAACGATGCGGAGAGCATGTCCGCCTCGACCGGCCTCAAGCTCGGCCTCGCCTACGGTGGCGAAGGGTACGACAAGCAGCTGGCCGTGCTGGAACAGGGTGTCGACATACTGATCGGCACCACCGGCCGCATCATCGACTACTTCAAGTCCAAGGTCATCGATCTGAGCAACATTCAGGTCGTGGTACTGGACGAAGCGGATCGCATGTTCGATCTCGGCTTCATCAAGGACATCCGTTTCCTGTTCCGCCGCATGCCGCCCGCCACCGAGCGTCTGAGCATGCTGTTCTCCGCCACCCTCTCCCTGCGGGTGCAGGAGCTGGCCTACGAACACATGAACCACCCGGAACATGTACAGATCGAGCCGGAGCAGATGACCGGCGTGCGGATCAAGGAGGAGCTGTTCTATCCCTCCAACGAAGACAAGATGTTGCTGCTGCTCTCCCTGATGGAAGAGGAGTGGCCGGAGAAAGCCATCGTCTTCGCCAACACCAAGCACGTCTGTGAAGACGTTCATGCCTGGCTGGAGAACGACGGCCACCGCGTCGGCCTGCTGACCGGTGACGTGCCGCAGAAGAAGCGGATGAAGATCCTGGAAGACTTCACCAAGGGTGCAGTCGACATCCTGGTTGCCACCGACGTGGCCGCCCGCGGTCTGCACATCCCGGACGTGACCCACGTCTTCAACTATGACCTGCCCGACGACGCCGAAGACTACGTACACCGCATCGGTCGTACCGGTCGTGCCGGCAAGAGCGGTCACTCCATCAGCCTGGCCTGTGAAGACTATGCCTTCAACCTGCCGGCCATCGAGGAGTACATTCACCACCCGATCCCGGTCAGCAAGTATGACCGCGAGGCGCTGCTGGATGACGTGACCGCACCGAAGCGGGTGTTCCGCAACCGTCAGCCGGTGAACCGCAACATGCGCGATCGCCAGGGCGGTGGCAACAGCAACAACCGCCGTCGTCCGCCCCGCAAGAGCTGAAAGGACTGGCCCAGTTGCACAACTCGCCGCTCTATGCCGCCATCGACCTCGGCTCCAACAGCTTTCACATGCTGGTGGTGCGCGAGGTCGCCGGTGCGCTACGCACCGTCACCAAGGTCAAGCGCAAGGTTCGCCTCGCCGCCGGGCTCGATCCGGAGTTTCGTCTCAGCCGTGCCGCCATGGAGCGGGGCTGGGACTGTCTGCGTCTGTTCTCCGAACAGTTGCAGGACATTCCGGCCGACAACATCCGGGTAGTGGGTACCGCCACCCTGCGCCTTGCCACCAACGTCGACGAGTTCCTCAGCGAAGCGGAACGGGTACTCAACCACAGCATCGAGATCATCTCGGGCGAGGAAGAGGCCAAGACCATCTATGAGGGGGTCTCCTGGACCTCGGCCGGGGAAGGCAACCGGCTGGTGATCGACATCGGCGGCGCCAGCACCGAGCTGGTGATCGGCGAGCACAGCGAAGCGAAACTGCTCAACAGCCTGCACATGGGCTGCGTTACCTGGCTCAACAACCACTTCGGTGACGGCGAGCTCTCCGAGGCCCGCTTCAAGCAGGCCATCGCCGCCGCCAAGGCGGTGCTGGAGAAGGTGGCGGAAGATTATCGTGCACTCGGCTGGCGCACCTGTGTCGGCGCCTCTGGCACGGTGCAGGCGCTGCAGGAAATCATGCTGGCGCAGGGGAAAAGCGAGCGGGTCACCCTGCCCAAGCTGCAGGAGCTGATGGGTCAGGCCATTGCCTGCGGCAAGCTCGACCAACTGCAGTTGGAAGGACTGGCGGCCGAACGGCTGACCGTGTTCCCCTCCGGTCTCGCCATCCTGATCGCCATCTTCGAAACCCTGAACATCGAGAGCATGACCCTGGCGGGTGGCGCCCTGCGCGAAGGGCTGATCTACGGTCTGCTCGGCAACAATCACGACTGTGATGCCCGCGATCGCACCGCCGACAGCCTGATCAATCGCTACCAGCTGGACAAGGAGCACGCCGAACGGGTGCGCGACACCGCCGTCGAGGCGTTCAACCAGCTGCAGCCGGCCTGGCGACTCTCGAAACGCTACGGGCGCCCGATCCTGCGCTACGCGGCCCTGCTGCACGAGATCGGTCTGTGCATCGAGTACAAGAAGGCACCGCAACACGCCGCCTACATCATCGACAACATCGACATGCCTGGCTTTACCCCGGCCCAGAAGAAGCTGTTGTCGGCCCTGCTGTTCAACCAGCGGGACGAATTCAAGCTGGAACCGCTGGAGAAGCAGGGCGCCGTCACCGGTCGCCAGGCGATCCGGCTGGCCCGCATCCTGCGCATCGCGCTGATCCTCTGCATGCGCCGCACCCAGGGCACAGTGCCCCGCTTCACCCTCGAAGCCGATGAAGATGCACTGACCCTGACCCTGCCGAGCGGCTGGCTGGACGAGCACTATCTGCGCGCCAGCGAGTTGCGCTTCGAGGTGGAACGCCAGCAGAAGATGGGCTGGCCCACCCGGCTGCTGGAAGCCTGATTGGGCCTCGCCCAATCAGTGCCTGCCCTGCCGCTCCGACAATCTCTTTCGCAGCCATGACTGGCGCCGTTCAAAGCTGACCCTTGATTTCATTGGGCTGGCACCCCGAGCTCGTCCTTTTCCCGCTGGCTGTCACCTGCGCCATTAGCGCCGCTCGGCTAGAGTAGGGTTGTCTTCACAACCGGAATGGACGCCATGAAACCCTTGACCCTGATCGGCCTGACCGCCCTGCTCACCGCCTGTGGCGGCGGAGGCGGCGACAACAACAACAGCCCGCAACAGGCCCAGCTCTCGCTGGCCTTCTCCGACGCCCCGGTGGATGCAGTCAGCAAGGTCTGCATCGCCGTCGCCAACATCAGCATCCACCCCGTCGCCGGTACCGAGCAGAGCTGGACCACCGCCAGTTTTCTCACCTCGGCCCAGGACGATGGCTGCACCCCGAGCGGCGAAACCATCCCGCTCGACAGTGCGGGCCGGCCACTGTTCACCTACATCGACCTGCTGCACTACCAGGGTTCCGTCAGCCGCCCGCTGCTGGCCAGCCAGAGCGTGGTGCCCGGCGACTACAGCCAGATGCGGCTGCGGGTGCTGGACGGACGGGAGGTCGCCAACCAGTTTCTGGATGGCACCCCCTACTCCTACGTCAAACGGGATGATGGGGTGATCAAGCCGCTGGAGGTGCCCAGCAGCGAACTCAAGCTGGATACCTTTACTATCGCCGCCAACGGCCTCAGCGCCTTCACCACCGAGTTCGACCTGCGCCAAGCCATGGTGCTGCCGGGCCACGAGCAGTACTACAAGCTCAAGCCCAGAGGGGTGCGGCTGGTGAACAACACCCAGGTCACCACCGTCAAAGGCACGGTGGCGGCCGGGCTGTGCGGCGGCCAGCTGACCGACAAGGCCTTCGTCTACTTCTACCAGCCCCGAAGCGACGACAACTACCCCGACATGGCAGACAGCGACAACGGCTTCTACGCCAGCGCGCCCGTGCTGCCGCAAAGCGGTGGCGGCTTTGGTTACGAACTGGGATTTGTTAATCTCGGCAGCTACGATCTGGCGCTGGTCTGCAATGGCAACGAGGACGATCCGGCGCTGGCCGACGACCCGCTGCAACTGGAGCAAGTGCAGCAAGCCCAGGCGGTGGTGGCGCCCGCCACCAGCATCAACTTCCAGTAACCGGCGACCAGAGGGCAAGCCGCACATGAGCACCTACCACCCCATCAGTTGCGATCTCTACGACTGGCTGGAGATCGCCGCCAGCTGGCAGTTGCCGGTCACCCTCACCGGCCGGGACGGCCGCCAGTGGGCAGACAGGATCCGCACCATAGAGGCCAGAGCAGGGGTCGAGTACCTGCTGTTGCACAGTGGCGAGCGACTGAGCCTGGCGGAGCTGGCCACCATGGCGCTCAGCTGGCAAGGGGAGGAGAAGCTGATCCGCTTTGCCCCGCCGGCCCCAGCCGACGGCCAATAGATGACAAGAGGGCCAACCCCGCCGGGTTGGCCCTCTTCTTTTACCCTCGCGTGCGGCGTTATCCCGCCAGCGCCGCCATCACGTAGACATCGAAGCGGTTGCTCTTGGTCTCGATGGCCATGCTCGGCTTGTGCTCGTTGAGCCAGCCGGCGTAGTCCGGCCGTTTCACCACCACCCGCTTGTCCGCCATGGCGAGCGCCGCCGGCAGCAGGGCATCGGCATCGAGATCCGGCCCCACCAGCGACTGAAACACCCGCATCTCTTTTTTCACCAGCGCCGACTTCTGCTTGTGGGGGAACATGGGGTCGAGGTAGATGACATCGGGCCGCTCAGTCAGCCCCAGCAAGGTCTCCACCGCCGGGCCGTGCAGCAACTCCATCCGCTCGCGCACCCAGGGACCGATCTCCGGGTCCAGCGCCGCCCGCGCCAGCCCGTCCTGCAACAGGGCGGCCACCACGGGGCTGCGCTCGATCATGGTCACCTTACAGCCGAGGGAGGCGAGCACGAAGGCATCGCGCCCCAGCCCGGCGGTGGCATCCACCACCCGCGGCATGGCACCCGCCTTGAGCCCCACCGCCTTGGCGATGGACTGGCCACGGCCGCCGCCGAACTTGCGGCGATGGGCGACCGCCCCTTCGACGAAGTCCACGTAGACCGCGCCCAGCTTGGGCTCGTCCAGCTTGCGCAGCTCCAGCCGCGCCGCAGTGAACACCAGGGCAAACTGGGGAAGGTCGGTCTGGCCGAGCTGGCTGGCCAGGGCTGCTGCCTGGGGCGCCTTGGCGGGGTCTTCGAGGAGGATCTGCATGGTATCGACTGTGTGGCGGTATCAGTGGGCGGAGTGTACCACAGCCCCCGAAGGTCGCTGTAGGGGCACCGGCCGAAGGAGGGCGGCGGAAAGACTAGCTGGTCTGCAGGAACATGCTCTTGTCGTTGAGCTGCAGGTACTCGGTGAGGTCGTCGTAGGCCAGTGGCCGGCTCAGCAGATAGCCCTGGGTGAAGGCGCCCCCCTTCTGGCAGAGGAAGTTGAGCTGCTCGCGGGTCTCCACCCCCTCGATCACCACCTGCATGCCGAGGTTGTGCACTATGTTGATGATGCCGTCCAGCAGCAGCCGGTCCTGTTCATTGAACGGGATGTGGCGCACGAAGGCCCGGTCGATCTTGACCAGGTCCACCGGGAAGTTGCGCAGATAGTTCAGCGCCGAATAGCCGGTGCCGAAGTCGTCGATGGCCAGCTTGCAGCCCGCCTCGCGCAGCGCATCAATCCGCACCCTGTGCTGATCGCTGGTCTCCATCAGCAGGGACTCGGTGATCTCGATGACGATGTCCGCCGGGTCCAGTCCGAAGTGGTGGATCACCTTGAGCCACTCGCTCGCCTCCGGATCGATGGTCTGGAACTCCAGGGTGGAGCGGTTGATCGACATCTGCAGATCCGGGAAGCCCGATTGCTGCAGCCGCGCCAGATCCCGGCACGACTGCCACAGCACCAGCGCCCCCAGCCCCTGGATGAGCCCGGCCTCCTCCGCCAACGGAATGAAGTCCGCCGGCGACACCTGGCCCCAGTGCGGGTGGTACCAGCGCACCAGCGCCTCCAGCTTGGCGACCCGGCCACTGCGGTTGTCCCAGATCGGCTGGTAGGCCATGGTCAACTGCTCGAGCTTGATCGCCTCCGCCAGATCCTGCTGCATCTGGTGGCGCTGGCGCACCTCTTCGCGCATGGAGGCGCAGTAGCTGCCGAGCAGCCGTCCCTGCCGCTTGGCGGCAAACAGCGCCTGTTCGGCGTTGCGCAGCAGCTCGTCGCTCTCCAGGCCATCGCCCGGGCAGAGAGTGATGCCGATGGTGGCTGTCACGTAGAGGTGCTGGTTGGCCAGCATGAAAGGACGAGCGAAGCCGCCGATCACCTGCTTGGCAAACACCTCGGCCTGACGACGGTTGACGATGCCCGGCACCAGGAAAGCGAACTCGTCGCCGCCGATGCGAGCCACCAGGTCCTCGGTGCGCACCCGACTCACCAGTCGGTCCGACACCTCCCGCAGCAGGGCGTCACCGGCGTGGTGATCCATGCTGTTGTTGACCGCCTTGAAGTTGTTGAGGTCGAGCACCATCAGCGCGAAGCGCTCGCCCCGCTCGCAGAAGCGGCTCAGGCAGCGGCCGAACAGCCAGCGGTTGGGCAGCCCGGTGAGGTTGTCGTAATTGGCCTGGGCGGCGATCTTCTGCTCCGCCAGCTTGGTCTGGGAGAGGTCGCTGAAGATGGCGATGTACTGGCTGATGCGCCCCCCTTCCCGCAGGGTGCTGATCATCAGCTGCTGGGGGTAGAGCTTGCCGTTCTTGCGCTTGTTCCACACCTCGCCACGCCACACCCCCACCCGCTCCAGCGCGTGGTACATGTCGGCGTAGAAGGCCTGATCGTGCAGCCCGGACTTGAGCATGCTGGGCCGCTGGCCGCGCACCTCCTCCTCGCTGTAGCCGGTGATCTGCTCGAACGCCGGATTGACCGAGATGATGCGGCTGTCGGCGTCGCACACCAGGATCGCCTCGGAGAGGTTGTCATAGACCCGGTGGGAGAGCTTGAGCTGTTCGGCGTGGCGCTTGAGGGGATCGATGTTCTCCAGCACCACCATCAGGTAGTCGGGCTGCAGCTGATCGTCCCGCACCAGGGTGACGGTGACCCGCCCCCACAGCACCTGACCGTCCCGGTGCAGGTAGCGCTTCTCCTGAGTGAAGGCGGTGCGCTCACCGTGCTTGAGCTCTTCATAACAGGCGGCGCTGCGTAACCAGTCCTCCGGGTGATTGAGCTCGGCGGCGGTGCGGTGCAGCAGCTCGCTCTGGCTGTAGCCCAGCATCTTTTCGATGGCCGGGTTGGTCCAGAGGATCTTGCCGTTCAGATCGAGCTTGCCGATCCCCACCGGCGCGTGGGACATCATGGTGTGCAGAAAATCGTGGTACTCGGGCTGGGGCGGTGCCGGCTGTTGCAGCATCAGCGCCAGTTCGCGCCCGGCCAGCGGAGCCAGCAGGCGCAACAGGCCCATCACCTTGTCCATGTTGGTGAGCGGCCGCTTGAACAGCACGCTGCAGATACCGACTGTCTCCCCCTGGGCACTCTTGAGGGCGATGCCGGCATAGGCCTGGATGTGCCAGGCCTGCAACACGGCGGCATGGGGAAACAGCTGCTGTACCCGATCGCTGAACCAGGTCTCTCCCTCCTGCAGGGTGATCTCCCCCAGGGTGGCGCTGACCGGAAAGCTGAAGTTGGTGATGTCGAGAGACGCGGGGTGGGCGGCGTGTACCTTGAAAGAGAGCCCCGCTTGATCCCTGCCTGAAATCAGGACGAAGTCGGCCCCGACCGCTGCTGCGATTTCACTCACAAAGGTATCGAAATATCCCTGACCACTCGAATGAGACAGACTTGAGATGATTTGATAGACAGACTCGAGTGCTCGCCTCATGGCAAGGTTCTTTCTCTCCTTGGAAGGTAGGACCCGACTCTACTGAAGAGCCGGGGACAGTGCAAACATGCTATCCGCAAGATATTAAAAAGCCTTGAGAAAAGGGACCAAAAGGTCCCTTTTTATCTCAAAAATCACGCTGTGATCCCACTATGTGGCAAAACTGTACCTGCTTGAAGCTCACGCCAGCCGGGGCCCGCCAACTCACGCGGCAATCCCACTGTGACGGAGCAGCGCATCCACCTGAGGCTCGCGGCCACGGAAGGCTCGGAACAGCTCCATCGGCTCCTTGGAGCCACCCTTTTCCAGGATGTTCTTCAGGAAGGACTGACCGGTGGCCGGGTTGAAGATCCCCTCCTCCTCGAAGCGGGAGAAGGCATCCGCAGAGAGCACCTCGGCCCACTTGTAGCTGTAGTAGCCCGCCGCATAACCGCCGGCGAAGATGTGGGAGAAGCTGTGCTGGAAGCGGTTGAAAGCAGGCGGCGTCATCACCGCCACCTGGCTGCGCACCTCATCCAGCAGCGCCGGGATCTGATCCGCGCTGGCCGGGTCAAACTCCTGGTGCAGGCGGAAGTCGAACAGGGCGAACTCCAGCTGGCGCAGCATCTGCATCGCCGCCTGGAAGTTGCGGGCGGTCAGCATCTTCTCCAGCAGATCGGCAGGCAGTGGCTCACCGGTCTCGTGATGGCCGGAGATGAAGGCCAGCGCCTCGGACTCCCAGCACCAGTTCTCGAGGAACTGGCTCGGCAGCTCCACCGCGTCCCAGGCCACGCCGTTGATGCCGGCCACGCCGGCCACGTCGATGCGGGTCAGCATGTGGTGAATACCGTGGCCGAACTCGTGGAACAGGGTGACCACTTCGTTGTGGGTGAACAGGGCGGGTTTGCCGTCCACCGGACCGTTGAAGTTGCAGGTCAGGTAGGCCACCGGCTTTTGCAGCGAACCATCCTGACGGTAGCGACGACCCAGGCAGACATCCATCCAGGCGCCGCCCTGCTTGTGCTCGCGGGCATAGAGGTCGAGGTAGAAGCTGCCGCGCAGCTCGTCCTCGGCGTCGAAGATGTCGTAGAAGCGCACGTCCGGGTGCCAGGTGTCGATGCCGAGGCGCTCACGCACCTTCATGCCGAACACCCGCTTGACCACCTCGAACAGCCCCTTCACCACCTTGCTGGCGGGGAAGTAGGGGCGCAGCTGCTCGTCGGAGATGGAGAACTTGTGCTGCTTGAGCTTCTCGGCGTAGTAGGCGAGATCCCAGGCGGCCAGCTCGCGCTGACCGTGTTGCTCGGCGGCGAAGGCGCGGATCTCTTCGAGCTCGGCCTTGCCCTGCGGCAGGGACTTGGCCGCCAGATCGGTGAGGAAGTTCACCACCTGCTCGGGCTTGTCCGCCATCTTGGTGGCTAGTGACAGCTCGGC
Organism: Aeromonas sp. QDB39; assembly: GCF_027707585.1. Classification (NCBI taxonomy): domain Bacteria; kingdom Pseudomonadati; phylum Pseudomonadota; class Gammaproteobacteria; order Aeromonadales; family Aeromonadaceae; genus Aeromonas; species Aeromonas sp. QDB39. The sequence goes on from NZ_JAPCIV010000037.1 coordinate 40,372, forward strand.
GTAGTTGGCAAAGCCGAGCAGCTGGGCCAGCTCGCGGCGCAGGGCAAGCAGCTCGGTCATGATGGCGGAGTTGTCCCACTTGCCGGCGTTGGGACCCTGATCCGAGGCGCGGGTGGTGAAGGCCTCATACAGCTCGGCGCGCAGCGCGCGGTTGTCGGCATACATCATCACCGGCAGGTAGGAGGGGATGTCCAGGGTGAACAGCCAGCCCTCCTTGCCCTTCAGCTCGGCCAGCTGGCGGGCGGCGGCCTGCGCGCTCTGCGGCAGACCAGCCAGCTCGGCCTCGTCGGTCACCAGCTTGCTCCAGCCCTGGGTCGCGTCCAGCACGTTGTTGCTGAAACGGGAAGCCAGCTCGGAGAGGCGGGCCTGGATCTCGCCGTAGCGCTGCTGCGCCTCGGCGGGCAGACCGATCCCGGACAGGCGAAAATCGCGCAGGGTGTTCTGGATCTCCTTGCGCTGGGCGCCGCTCAGCAGCGGGAAGTCGTCGCTCTCGGCCAGTTCGCGATAGGCCTGATAGAGCCCCTCGTGCTGGCCGACATAGGTCTGGAATTCAGACAGCAGCGGCAGGCAGGCGTCGTGGGCCGCGCGCAGTGCTTCGCTGTTGAGTACGGAGTTGAGGTGACTAACCGGCGACCAGATCCGCGCCAGGCGGTCGTTGACCTCTTCCAGCGGGGCGATCAGGCTGTCCCAGGTGTGGGGGTCGCGCTGGGCCAGCACATCGCTGATCTTCTGTTTGCAATCGGCGATGGCCTGCGTCACGGCAGGCTGCACCTGATCGGGCTGGATCTGGCTGAAAGGGGGCAGCGAGTCCATTGTCAGCAAAGGGTTGTTCATCCTGCGATACCTCTAAATTCTCTACAGCCCCTGCCGTCCAGAAGCTTGCTTGGACTACCTAAGATGTAGGCAGAAACCTCATTAATCAAGCCTTTGCCTGCCAGAGCGCGGCCTGTTGTCCACTTTTCGCCGAGATCTGCTCATTAAAACGGCGATCCGGATGCCAGAGACGACAATGCCGGCCCAGGGGCCGGCATTGTGGGTGACATCAGGCAAGATGCATCAGCGGCTGGCGTCTTCCTGCAGCCACTGGGCAGCCCGCTTGGCGAAGTAGGTGAGGATGCCGTCGGCACCGGCCCGCTTGAAGCAGAGCAGGGATTCCATGATGCTCTCCTTCTCCTTCAGCCAGCCGTTCTGGATCGCAGCCATGTGCATGGCGTACTCGCCGCTCACCTGATAGGCGAAGGTCGGCACGCCGAACTGATCCTTCACTTGGCGGATCACGTCCAGATAGGGCATGCCCGGCTTGACCATCACGCTGTCGGCCCCTTCCTGGATATCCAGCGCCACTTCGTGCAGGGCTTCGTTGCTGTTGGCCGGATCCATCTGGTAGGTGGCCTTGTTGCTCTTGCCGAGGTTGCCGGCAGAGCCCACCGCGTCGCGGAACGGACCGTAGTAGCAGGAGGCGTACTTGGCGGAGTAGGCCATGATCTGGGTGTTGATGAAGCCGTTCTCTTCCAGCGCAGCGCGGATGGCGCCGATGCGGCCATCCATCATGTCGGACGGCGCGACGATATCGACCCCGGCAGCGGCGTGGGAGAGCGCCTGTTTCACCAGGATCTCGGTGGTGATGTCGTTCAGCACATAGCCTTCGTCATCAATGATGCCGTCCTGCCCGTGGGTGGTGAAGGGATCGAGCGCCACGTCGGTGATGACCCCCAGCTCCGGGAAGCTCGCCTTGAGGGCGCGCGTCGCCCGCTGGGCCAGCCCGTCCGGGTTGTAGGCCTCTTCCGCCAGCAGACTCTTCTGCTCCAGCGGGGTGACCGGGAACAGAGCGATGGCCGGTACGCCCAGCGCAACCAGCTCGGCAGCCTCTTTCAGCAGCAGATCGATGGAAAGCCTGTCCACCCCCGGCATGGAGGTGACGGCCTCACGACGGTTCTCCCCCTCCAGCACGAACACGGGATAGATGAGATCGTTGGCGGTCAGTACGTTCTCGCGCACCAGACGACGGCTGAAATCATGTTTGCGCACCCGGCGCAGGCGGCGACCCGGAAAGGCGCCTGGAAGAGTTGTAGCCATGAATCACTCCTGAAGAGGAAGTTGGAAGAACGCGGCGGAGGTGGCCCGGGTGTGGGCCAGCAAGGCCTCGGGCGCTTCACCACGGCAGGCCGCCACCACCTGAGCGATGTGCGGCAAAAAAGCGGGTTCGTTGCGTTTTGGTCTGGGCTTCAGATCCCGCGGCACCAGATAGGGGGCATCGGTCTCGATCATCAGCCGGCCGGCCGGAATGCGGGCCACCTGCTCGCGCAGCAACTGGCCGCGACGCTCGTCGCACAGCCAGCCGGTCACCCCGATATGCAGCCCCAGCGCCAGACACTGGTCCAGCTCCTCGTCGGAGCCGGTGAAGCAGTGCAGCACGGCCCCCGGCAGCTTGGGCAACCAGGGGCGCAGGATCTCGATGAAACGGGCGTGAGCATCGCGGCAGTGGAGAAACACCGGCATCCCGAGCTCGGCGGCCAGCGCCAGCTGGGCGTCGAATACCGCATCCTGCACCGGACGGGGCGAGAAGTCGCGATTGTAGTCGAGCCCGCACTCGCCGATAGCCACCACTTGTGGCAGCGCCGCCAGCTCGCGCAGGGCGGGCAGGGTCGCCTCATCGACACTCTTGGCGTCGTGGGGGTGGACCCCGGCGGTGGAGAAACAGTAACCCGGCCAGCGGGCGGCAAGGGTGGCGCTCTCGTGGCTGCCGACCAGATCGGTGCCGGTCAGGATCAGCGCCTCCACCCCGGCGGCGCGGGCGCGGGCCACCAGATCGGCCTGTTCATCGGCAAACTGGCTGCTGGTCAGGTTTACACCTATGTCGATCATGGGGTCAGCGGGTCCGAACAAAAGGAAGACATATCAGGTATTTGAAAACCATCTACTCAATGGGGCCTTACCATACGCCTCGAACGGGGGCATGAAAAGAGGAAGGGAGCCTTAGCTCCCCTCTTCAGTCTGCTCCTGCTTCTCTTCGCTCTCTTCTTTCACGTAGAAACGGGCGAAGAACAGACCTATCTCCCACAAACCCCACATGGGGATCGCGAGCAGAGTCTGGGAAAAGACATCGGGCGGCGTCAACAGCATGCCGACCACGAACACCCCGACGATGACGTAGGGACGCTTTTCCCGCAGGCTCTTGGGACTGGTCACCCCGGTCCAGCACAGCAGTATGGTGGCAACCGGAATTTCGAACGCCACCCCGAACGCGAAGAACAGGGTCAGTACGAAGTCCAGATAGCTGGCGATGTCGGTCGCCACCGTCACCCCGGCGGGCGCGGTGCTGGTGAAGAAACCGAACACCAGCGGGAACACCACGTAGTAGGCGAACGCCATGCCGGCATAGAACAGCACGGCACTGGAGGCGACCAGCGGCATGATCAGGCGCCGTTCATGCTGGTACAGACCGGGGGCGATGAAGGCCCAGGCCTGATAGAGCAGATAAGGGATCGCCACGAAGAAGGAGACCACCAGGGTCAGCTTGATCGGCGTCAGGAAGGGGGTCGCCACATCCGTCGCTATCATGCTGGTCCCTTCCGGCAACTGACTCAGCAGCGGCTGGGCCACGAAGTCGTAGATGTTGTTGGAGAAGTAGATCAGCGCGATGAACACCAGCAGGATGGCCGAGATGGAGCGCAGCAGGCGCGTTCTCAGCTCGACCAGATGGCTGATCAGGGGTTGCTCGGCCTGACTCATGGCTTCACCTCCCCTTGTTCGGCGCTCGGCTGGGCACTTGCGGCGGGGATCACGGTGGGCTCCTCATCAGGTGTCGCCACACTGACGGGGGCTGCCGGCTCCTCCTTCACCTCGGCGGCGGCCGGTGCTGGCTGGATGGTATTTTGTTGTTCGTATGGACGGGTCACCGATTGTGCGGCCGTTTTCAGCTGCTCGATAGACTCCTGCAGCTCGGGGCTCAGGTTGTTCATCTGCAACTGTTCGGCCTTCTTCAGGTCGTTGTGCAGATCCTGCAACTTGAGCTCCTGCTCCAGCTCGGCCTTGACCGAGTTGGCGGTGCTGCGGATCAGTCTGATCCAGTGGCTGGCGGTACGGATCGCCACGGGCAGCCGCTCGGGGCCGAGCACCACCAGGGCGACGACACCAATGACAACCAGCTCCCAGAAACCGATATCGAACATGGCTTAGGCCTGATCTTTATCTTTCTGCTTGGCAGCATCGCTAGGCTGACCCGCTGCTTCGTTCAGCTGTTTCGGCGGAAACTCGGCATCCTTCTGCTCGGACTTGGTCTCCGGCTCGTCGGACAGCGCCTTCTTGAAGCCCTTGACCGCGGCACCCAGATCACCGCCGATGCCGCGCAGTTTCTTGGTACCGAACAGCAGCACGACGATGACTGCGATGATCAACAATTGCCAAATACTGATACCACCCATGACTTTCTCTCCAGAACAGGCGCCTGCTGGCGCAGTTTATTTAATGAGAACGGGTTCGCAACCAACCCAGCAGCCAGCATAACCCGGCGCCGGCGAGGCTGATTTGTCCCCACTCAATGTGTTGTTTTTGGGTCAGCAAGAATACACCGGCCAATAGCAGGCTGGCTCCAACCCCTAAGAGGTAGCGAGCCTGACCCTGGCGGCGACTGTGCCGGCGAAAATCGGCAAACATCTGGTCGAAGTGGCGCTGCTGATGACGGGTCTGGCGCAGGGTCTCGTAGACCAGCTCCGGCAGTTCCGGCAGCTTTTCCGCCCAGAATGGCGCCTTCTCCTTGATGGCATTCCACACCGCCTTGGGCCCCACCTGCTGATACATCCAGTTTTCCAGATAGGGCTTGGCGGTCTGCCACAAATCGAGCTGCGGGTAGAGCTGGCGACCCAACCCCTCCACATAGAGCAGGGTCTTCTGCAACAGCACCAGCTGCGGCTGCACCTGCATGTTGAAGCGGCGCGCGGTGTTGAACAGGTTGAGCAGCACGTGGCCGAACGAGATCTCGGACAGCGGCTTCTCGAAGATGGGCTCCAGCACGGTGCGGATGGCGAACTCGAACTCATCCACCTTGGTATCGGGCGGCACCCAGCCGGACTCCACGTGCAGCTCGGCCACCCGGCGGTAGTCACGGTTGAAGAAGGCGAGGAAGTTCTCGGCCAGGTAGCGTTTGTCTTCCCGGTTGAGGGTGCCGACGATGCCGCAGTCGATGCCGATCCAGAGCGGATTCTCCGGATGTTCGTAGGAGACGAAGATGTTGCCCGGGTGCATGTCGGCGTGGAAGAAGCTGTCGCGGAACACCTGGGTGAAGAACACCTCCACCCCGCGCTCGGCCAGCAGCTTCATGTTGGTGCCGTTGGCCTCCAGCGCAGCAATGTCGGAGACCGGAATGCCGTAGATCCGCTCCATCACCAGCACCTGTTCGCGGCAGTGCTCGGTGAACACCTCGGGCACGTAGAGCGCCTCGGAGCCGGTGAAGTTGCGGCGCAGCTGGATGGCGTTGGCCGCTTCGCGCATCAGGTTGAGCTCGTCGAGGATGGTCTTGCGATACTCTTCCACCACCTCGATGGGGCGCAGGCGTCCGCTCTGGGGCACGAAACGGGCCACCAGACGGGCCAGCGCCTGCATCAGCCGCAGGTCGGCCTCGATGACCGGCTCGATGTCGGGACGGATCACCTTGATGACGATCTCGCGGCCATTCTCCTTCAGCCGGGCGGTATGCACCTGGGCGATGGAGGCCGACGCCAGCGGCGTCTCGTCGAAGTCGTCAAACAGGGTCTCGATGGTGCAGCCTAGGCTCGCCTCGATCTGGCGGCGGGCCGCCTGACCACAGAAGGGGGGCACCCTGTCCTGCAGCAGTGCCAGCTCCTCGGCGATGTCCGGCGGCAGCAGATCGCGCCGGGTCGAGAGCATCTGACCGAACTTGATGAAGATGGGGCCGAGCGCCTCGAAGGCGAGCCGGATGCGGGCACCGCGGTTCAGCCCCTGACGTTTGTTCTTGAGCCAGAACAGGCTGCGACGGGCCAGCCGGCCGGGCCAGGGCTGGTAACGGGCGGGCACCAGCTCGTCGATGCCTTGCTCCAGCAGGATGCTGATGATGCGATAGAGGCGCTTGAACTCCTTCGGGGTCATCAGGCTACCTGCTGCTCGAAGCGGGTCAGCCGCAGCTCGACCGCTTTCATCTGCTGGGCCAGCAACTCAACATCGTCGTTGAAGCTGGCCACTTCCAGCGGACCCGGCGCAAGCCGGATCTCTTCGGTCAGGTATTCGGCCAGCTGACGCTGGCTGCGGCACAATTCACGTCCCAGCAGCCGGCGTGCCTGACTGGCGCCGCGCAGCAGGGTGTGGGCCAGCACATCGCCGGTATAACGGGACAGCTCCTCTTCCCAGTCGATATTCAGCTCGCCCAGCAACACGCTGAACGCCTGCACCAGCTGAGGGTCGCCGCTCAGGTCCAGCTTCTCCTCGCGGATGTAGCGGGTCAGGGCGGAGGGGTCCTTGAGCAGGCCGAGCGCGGTCAGGGAGAGGCTCAGCACCGCATCGGCCTCCCCTTCGAATTTGGCCAGCACATCCAGCCGGCGCTCGGAGAAGACAAACCAGAGCGGCTTGAGCTCGCGCAGCTCCAGTTTGAGTACCTTGCCCGTCAATTTGCGCAGCCGCTCCGGACTCTGCTTGTCGAGTCGCAGCAGCTGGTTGAGGCTGGTTTCGATCACCGCGGTGACCATGGCATCCATCGGCATAGGCGACCTTAAAACTTGTAACCGCGGTGCAGGGCGACCACGCCCTGGGTCAGGTTGTAAAACTCGACCTGCTCGAAACCGACATTCTCCATCATGCCTGCCAGGGTCTGCTGATCCGGGTGCATGCGGATCGACTCCGCCAGATATTTGTAGCTTTCGCTGTCGTTCGCGACGATTTCGCCCATTTTAGGCAGCAGTTTGAAGGAGTAGAGATCGTACAGCTTGGCGATCACTTCGCTGACCGGCTTGGAGAACTCCAGCACCAGCAAGCGGCCACCCGGCTTGAGCACCCGGAACATGGAGGCAAGTGCCTTGTCCTTGTCGGTGACGTTGCGCAGGCCGAAGCCAATGGTGATGACGTCGAAATGGTTGTCAGGGAACGGGAGCGCCTCGGCATTGGCCTGTACGTAGGAGACGTTGTTGGCCACCCCCAGATTGCGCAGCTTGTCGCGGCCCACCTTGAGCATGGAGTCGTTGATATCCGCCAGCACCACTTGGCCGGTCTCGCCGACGATGCGGGAGAACTTGGCGGTCAGATCGCCGGTACCACCGGCCAGATCCAGCACCTTCTGACCCTTGCGCACGCCGGAGCAGTCGATGGTGAAGCGCTTCCACAGGCGGTGGATGCCGAACGACATCAGATCGTTCATCAGATCATACTTGGCTGCCACCGAATGGAAGACGCCGGCGACCAGGGTTTCCTTCTCGGTCGAGGCCACGGTTTTAAAGCCAAAATGCGTTGTCGTAGTCTGTTCTGACATCCCTTAAACACCCATAGAGCAAAGAATGGCCGCCAGTTTACCAGAGCCAATGGCGTGCGGACACCTTAAACCCGGCTGGCGACCAACTGCATCCCCAGCACTACCATGGCCAGACAGAGAAACAGGTTAAGGCCGATATTGAGGGCGGCTTTCAGATAGGCCCCCTGCTGGGCCAGTACCACTGTATCCAGCGCGAAGGAGGAGAAGGTAGTCAGGGCACCGAGGATACCCACCATCAGCAGCGGTTTCAGCGGGTGCTCCACCACATGACCATGGCTGATCAGCGCAAAGGCAATGCCCATGATGAAGGAGCCGACCACGTTGACCACCAGGGTGCCATACGGGAAATGACGTCCCAACAGCAGCGCCATCAGTTCGGCGATACCAAAGCGCAGGCAGGCGCCGATGGCCCCGCCGGCGGCAACATATAACCAGGTTTGCATGGGAGCACGCCTCCATAGTATCGGGCCGACATTATGCAAAATGTCAGGCCCGGGGGACAGCAGGGCAATTAATCGACATCACCCGCATCAGCGGCGAAAGTCGACCGGCTCGACCTGAGCGAGATGAATCGAGGTGCGGGATGGCGTGGTTTGCGCAATCACCCGGCCACCGCGAACGGAGTAACGCACCGGCACCTGGCGGCGCACCGCATCAAAGCCGTTCTCGGCGGGCAGGATCAGCAGGTTGGCCGGTTTGCCCACCTCGATGCCGTAGCGATCCTGCACGTTCAGGGTGCGTGCACTGTGGCAGCCGATCAGCTTGAGGCTGTCGTTGATCTGCTCGTAACCCATGATCTGGCAGACATGCAGCCCCATGTGCAGTACCTGCAGCATGTTGGCGGTGCCCATGGGATACCAAGGATCGAACACGTCGTCATGGCCGAAACAGACATTGATGTTCGCTTCCAGCATCTCCTTCACCCGGGTGATGCCGCGACGCTTGGGATAGCTGTCGAAGCGCCCCTGCAGGTGGATGTTCACCAGCGGATTGGCGACAAAGTTGATGTCCGCCATCTTCAGCAGCCGGAACAGGCGGGACGCATAGGCGCCGTTATAGGAGTGCATGGCGGTGGTGTGGCTGGCGGTCACCCGCTGACCCATGCCACGCTCGTAGGCCAGGGTCGCCAGCGTCTCGATGAAGCGGGACTGCTCGTCATCGATCTCGTCGCAGTGCACATCCACCAGAACCTGATACTTCTCGGCAAGATCGAACACATAGTGCAGACTTTCGACCCCATATTCCCGAGTGAACTCGAAATGGGGGATGGCGCCTATCACGTCGGCGCCCAGCTTGAGAGCCTCTTCAAGCAGCGCCTTGCCGTTGGGGTAGGAGAGGATCCCCTCCTGCGGGAAGGCCACTATCTGCAGCTCCATCCACTCCTTCATCTCCTCCCGCACTTCCAACATGGCCTTCAGGGCGACCAGATTGGGGTCGGAGACATCCACGTGGGTGCGGACGAACTGGATGCCGTTGGCAATCTGCCACTTCAGCGTCTGGATGGCCCGCTGCTTCACATCCTCGTGGGTCAGCAGAGCCTTGCGCTCGGCCCAGCGTTCTATCCCCTCGAACAGGGTACCGGAGAGGTTCCAGCTCGGCTCACCGGCTGTCTGGGTGGTATCAAGATGGATGTGAGGCTCGACAAAGGGGGCGATGGCGAGCCCCTCCTCACCATCAAGCTCATGGGCTGCGAGCAGATGGGTGCTCATGGGTTCGATGGCTCGGATCAGGCCATCCTGGCAGAGGATCTGCCACATCCCCTCCCTTCCGACCAGACGCAGGTTCTTTATCAGCATGTTTTTGCTTCCTTTTTTCAAACACCAACGGCTTTTTCAATCCACAACTTAGCTTGGATCAATTTGATAGAAAAGCGTTCATATTGAATACATATGAGACTGTTACTATTGACAAACAGCAACAATAAAAGGGAGTTGATTGGGATGAAAGCAGGATTGACCGAGATCGGCAGCGCAGGCTTGTTTCACGAGTATCTGCAGACACTGGGTATCAACAAGCCACCCTTGACGTCGATCGACAAGCAGTGGGAATACACCCGCAATGAACGACTGGTGGCAGCCATTCAGATAGAAGCCTCAGGACAGGCTCGGTTCTATCTCGATGCCAGGCAGATTTCGGTAAACTGAGAAAAGCGGATACAAAAAAGCCTCCCGATTGGGAGGCTTTAATATTTAATGGTGCTGATACCCAGAGTCGAACTGGGGACCTCATCCTTACCAAGGATGCGCTCTACCAACTGAGCCATATCA
>NZ_JAPCIV010000038.1:0-46151 GCF_027707585.1 Aeromonas sp. QDB39
TGCCGTGTCGATGGAGGCGCATTATAGGGAACGGATTCTTTCTGGCAACCCCTCATCGGCAATAAAATTGCAAAAAAGCACACTTTTTTAGTTATTCATATCCAGGCACAGCTTTTATACAAACTTATCCACAGAAACCGGTCTCGAATTGCTAGAATGGCCGAAAACAAGGAGGCCGAGATGGACTTGCGACTGAGACCTTACAAGGGAAAACGCCCGCAATTGGGCAAACGGGTATATGTGGACCCCTGCGCCACCCTGGTGGGGGATATCCAGCTGGGTGACGATGCCAGCATCTGGCCCATGGTGGCGGCACGGGGGGATGTGAACCATATCCGCATCGGGGCGCGCAGCAACATTCAAGACGGTACCGTGCTGCACCTGACCCGCAAGAGCGCCAGCAACCCCGGCGGCTATCCGCTGCTGATCGGCGAGGATGTCACGGTCGGTCATAAAGCCATGCTGCACGGTTGCACCATCGGCGACCGGGTATTGGTCGGCATGGGTGCCATCCTGCTGGATGGGGTGATCGTTGAAGACGATGTGATGATCGGGGCGGGCAGTCTGGTACCGCCAGGCAAGCGGCTCGAGGCCGGTTTTCTTTATATGGGCAATCCGGTCCAGCAGGCCCGCGCCCTCAAGCCGGCCGAGATCGCCTTCCTCAAGACCTCGGCCGACAACTATGTACTGCTCAAGGACGAATACCTGCAGGAGGCCTGACCCCCGGCAGCCACAAACAGGAAGCCCGGCATTATGCCGGGCTTCTCTTCTTATATAGCTATATGACCGTCAGACGAGGTCAGTGGGCCTGATCCCAGTTGTCACCGGTACCCGCTTCCACCACCAGCGGCACATGCAGCTCGGCTGCGGCTGACATCTTCTCCTTGATGATGGCGATGTACTCATCCAGCTTCTCTTCGCGGATCTCGAACACCAGTTCATCGTGCACCTGCATCAGCATGCGGATCGACTGGTCTTCAATCCCGCGGATCCAGCCATCCACGTTGATCATGGCGCGCTTGATGATGTCGGCGGCCGTACCCTGCATGGGGGCGTTGATGGCGGCCCGTTCAGCCGCCTTGCGCAGACCGGCGTTGCGTGACTTGATATCCGGCAGATAGAGGCGACGGCCAAACAGGGTTTCGACGTAACCCTGAGCATCCGCCTGCTGGCGGGTGCGCTCCATGTACTCCAGCACACCCGGGTAGCGTTCGAAGTAGAGATCCATGTACTTCTGCGCTTCGGCACGGCCGATCCCCAGTTGCTTGGCCAGACCGAAGGCACTCATGCCATAGATGAGGCCAAAGTTGATCGCCTTGGCACTGCGGCGCATGTCGCTGGTCACCGCCTCGAGCGCGACCCCGAACACCTCGGCGGCGGTCGCCTTGTGGATGTCCTTGCCCTCGGCGAAGGCAGTCAGCAACCCCTTGTCGCCGGAGAGGTGCGCCATGATGCGCAGCTCGATCTGGGAGTAGTCCGCCGCCACCAGCTTGTAACCGGCGCACGGGATGAAGGCCTGCCGGATGCGGCGACCCTGTTCGTTGCGTACCGGGATGTTCTGCAGGTTGGGATCGGTGGACGAGAGCCGACCGGTCGCCGCCACCGCCTGATGATAGGAGGTGTGTACCCGCCCGGTCTGCAGCTTGATCATCAGCGGCAGCTTGTCGGTGTAGGTGGACTTGAGCTTGGCCAGCCCACGGTGCTCCATCAGCAGTTGCGGCAGCTCATAGGTCTCCGCCAGCTCGGCAAGCACCTCTTCCGCAGTGGATGGCGCTCCCTTGGGGGTCTTTTTGATGATCGGCAGCCCCAGCTTGGTGAAGAGGATCTCCCCCAGCTGCTTGGGCGAGGAGAGGTTGAACTCCTGCCCGGCCAGCTCGTGAGCCTGTTTCTCCAGCTCTGCCAGACGCGCTTCGATCTCCTGACTCTGCTGGTGCAGCAGCTTGGGTTCGATGGTGGTACCGAGTCGCTCCATCCGCGCCAGCACCGGCAGCAGCGGCAGTTCGATCTCGCTGAACACCTTGGCGAGGCTCGGCTCGGCAGAGAGCTTGCCCCACAGCGTCTGATGCAGACGCAGGGTGATGTCGGCATCTTCCGCCGCGTAAGGAGCCGCCTGCTCCAGTTCAATCTGGTTGAAGGTGAGCTGCTTGACCCCCTTGCCGGCGATATCCTCGAACGAGATGGTCTCGGCATTCAGATATCTGCGGGCCAGCGAATCCATGTCGTGGCGGCTGGCAGTGGAGTTGAGCACATAGGACTCGAGCATGGTGTCGTAGGCGATGCCCTGCAGCTCGATACCGTGGTTGAGCAGCACGTTGCGATCGTACTTGAGGTTCTGCCCCACCTTGAGGCGGGCCGGATCTTCCAGCAGCGGTTTGAGCTTGCCGAGCACCACGGCCTCGGTCAGCTGCACCGGCGCCCCCAGATAGTCGTGGCCGAAAGGCACGTAGGCCGCCTTGCCCGGCTCGATGGCAAAGGAGACGCCAACAACGCGTGCTTCCATATAGTCGAGACTGGTGGTCTCGGTATCGAAGGCAAACAGCGGCGCCGCCTGCAGACGGGCCAGCCACTCATCGAATTCCGCCTCATCCAGGATGCAGCGATAGTCGGTTTCGATGGCGGCTACCGGAGCAGCACCTTCATCATCACCCTCGGCTTCGCTCCCCTCAGCGCCACCGGACTCCAACTCTTTGATCAGGTTGCGCAGCTCGTACTCACGATAGACCGCCAGCAGAGCCTCCTTGTCGATGGGGCCGAGCTGCAGCTCTTCCAAACTCTGATCCAGCGCCACATCGGTCTTGATGGTGGCCAGCATATAGGAGAGGCGCACCTGCTCTTCCTGTTCGCGGAACTTGTCGGCGAACGCCTTGGAGCCACGGAAGCCGAGCGCAGCCACCTTGTCGAGGTTGGCGGCGATCTCGTCGATGCTGCCGATCCCCTGCAGCAAGGCCAGTGCGGTCTTCTCGCCAACCCCGGTCATGCCGGGGATGTTGTCCACCTTGTCCCCCATCAGGGCCAGGTAGTCGATGATGAGCTCGGGCGGTACGCCGAACTTCTCGATCACCCCTTCCCGATCGGTCTTCACGTCCTTCATGGTGTCGATCAGGGTGACATGGTCGGAAACCAGCTGCGCCATGTCCTTGTCGCCGGTGCTGATCAGCACCGGCAGCTGCTTCTCGGTCGCCTGACGGGCCAGAGTGCCGATCACGTCGTCGGCCTCCACCCCTTCCACCATCAGGAAGGGGAAACCCATCGCCTTGATCATCTGGTGGATGGGGGCAACCTGGCTGCGCAGATCGTCCGGCATGCTGGCCCGGTTGGCCTTGTATTCGGGATAGATGTCGTCGCGGAAGGTCTTGCCCTTGGCATCGAACACCACGGCCACGTGGCAGTCGGGGTACTGCTTGCGCAGGCTGCGCATCATGTTGGCCATGACACGGACGGCGCCGCTCGGCAAACCGGTCGAGGTGCGCAGATCGGCCTGCTGGGAGGCAAAGAAGGCGCGGTAAAGATATGAAGAGCCGTCGACCAGAATAAGGGGATTGCTAGGGGCCATGAAATCGTCCTGCCAGAGATAAACAGCCGCTAGGATGCCACAGGGCCCCCCTCACACCAAGAGGGGCAAAGACCCTGCCGGCGGATCCTCACAGGCCATCAATCTGTGGATAACTCTGTGCTCAAAAATGGGGGGCAGTATGAACCACAGTGATTAAACTGTGCACAAAAATATAAAAACCAATAAATAACAATTGGTTGCGCATGTAAAAACCGATCGCAAGACGACTTGAATGATCTCGATCAATGTGGAAAAAAATTTAAGGGAGTAAGTACGGCAGGATCCAAAACGAAACAATCCTAGCACAGCAAGATGACTTGACCAGCTGAGGACGAACGATAACCATACAAAAGTACAACAATCCATTCTGGCTCACATTTTCAACAACGAGGAGTCTGTCATGAAAAAAGTGGCCGTGATCTTGAGTGGCTGTGGCGTCTTTGACGGGGCCGAAATCCACGAGGCCGTCATCAGTCTGCTGGCGCTGGCCAGGCAGGGCGCTGTAGTCCAGTGCTTCGCCCCCAATGTTCCACAGCTCCATGTGATCAACCACCTGACCGGGGAAGTGAGTGAAGGCGAGCGCCGCAACGTGCTGGTTGAAGCGGCCCGCCTCTGCCGCGGCCAGATAAGGGACGTGGCCGAGCTGGATGCAGCCGACTACGATGCCCTGCTGGTGCCGGGTGGCTTTGGAGCCGCCAAGAACCTGTGCGACTTCGCCATCAAGGGGGCCGAGTGCCAAATCCAGCCGGATGTACTGAAGGCGTGCCAGAGCTTCGCCAGGGCCGGCAAGCCGGCCGCCTACATCTGCATCGCACCGGCCATGATCCCGCTCATCTATGGCGCCGGCACCCTGGCCACCATAGGCCACGACGAGGGCACCGCCAACGCCATCGAGGCGATGGGGGGCAGCCACCTCAACTGCCCGGTCAATGAGTTCGTGGTGGATCAGGAGCGCAAGGTGATCTCCACCCCCGCCTACATGCTGGCCAACAACATAGTGGAAGCAGCAGACGGCATCGAGAAGACCGTCAAACAGCTGCTGGCACTCTGATTGCCAGACTGACCCAAACAAACGGGCCGCTCATGGAGCGGCCCGTTTTCAATTCTCGCGGATGGCGATGACTCAGATGCTTTCGCCCATCTGGTCCATCTTGCCCAGCAGGGCACGCAGACGTTCTTGCCAGGCGACGTGCTCGTTGCGCAGCTGATGGTTCTCGTCTTGCAGCTTGTTGTTCTGCTCTTTCAGCTCGTCCAGCTCCATCTTCAGCAGGGAGATGTTGTCGACGGCGGATTGTACTTTGGATTCGAGTTGCTCAAGGACTTCTAGTGACATATGCATACCTGTATGTTCAATTGCGATGCCCCACAGAGGGCGATTCAAGCGCGTGAAGCCAGCATACCCCGAGCCTATCGGCACAAACAAGCCGGTGCGCTGTAAAATGCGCCTTCCATGGATGTATTGCCTAAATATGCGTCTATTTTTCTCGCATCCTGCGCCCGGGCCACAGCCGGCCCCGCACAAGTCGCCACCTAGCCCCTGCGCAACCGCCCTGCACGCCCTTCCCGAAAGCCCGCATCATCAGGCGTGCAGGGCGATATAGGCCCCCAGCAGCAGACAGGCGACCCCGTACATCAGCAGGCCGTAGAGCAGGTTGCCGCGCAGAATCGCCCCGGCACTCAGGTTGTAGCGGGAGGCCAGCGCCAGGTTGGAGCCGGAGAGCGGACTGGTACCGGTGGCCAGCCCCCAGCCCAGCAGGAAGCACATGCCGAGCAGGCTGGGATCCGGCGAGAGCGGCCACAACAGCGGCGCCAATCCTGAGATGCTGATGAGCGGGTGCACCCCGACGATGGCCACCAACAGGATCAGCAACAGGGTGAGCGAAGACTCCAGCCAGCCGAAGTGATGGAAGAAGGGCAAACCGTGGCCGCCACCCAGCTCGAACACCGACAACGCACTGTTGATGCCGGCGGCCAGCAGACCCGCCCCCAGAAACAGCACCAGTTGGCCACCGATGGCGGGGAAGCGTTCCACCACCTGCCGCTTGAGGGCCGGGCCGCGCCCCGCGCTCGGCATGAAGGCAAAGGCCAGCAGTGGTGCCACCAGGGCGATCACCGCCAGGATGCCGAGATCCGGCCAGATCTGCTTGATCAGCAGCACCAGCAGGGCCAGGGCCACCGGCAATCCCAGAGTCTGCAGCCGCAGCGGATAGCCGGCAAAGTCCGCCACCCCCAGCCGTTCCACCTGCCAGGCGGTCAGCCCCATCGCCAGCAGGGTCGCCACCACCCCGAACGGCAGGATGCGCGACAGCTGCAGGCCGGGCGCATAGGTGAGCGCCACCGCCATGGCGACGAAGAAGGGGGACCAGAAGGCCGCCGCGCAGAAGATCCGGCTCAGTACCAGCACCTGACGCCGCTCCAGCGTACCGCCCCGTTCCAGCCGATCGCCGATGATGAACAGCACCGAGAGGTTGATGACGGCCCCCAGCAGGTTGAGGCTGGCCATGGTGCTCCACAGCCCCTTGCGCCCTTGCCATGAGGTGGTGCCGATCAAGAGGCCCGAGGTGGCGAGATTGAGGGTACTCACCGCCGCAAACATGGTGAGCATGTTGATGTTGGGCAGCAGCCAGTCACCGGCGGTGAGGCTTGCCCCCCGCCAGCAGGAGAAAATCAGCAGTGCCAGCGCCGCCCCGTACAGGGCCAGCGCCTGGCGCCGTGCCGCGCCCACCAGCCAGGGCCAGGTGAGCAGCGAGGCCCCCCAGGCCGCGATGGCCGCCGGCCAGGGGGAGAATCCCAGATAGAGGTGCAGCAGATTGAGCAGCCACATCCCCAGGATCAGATAACCCGACCAGCGCTTGGCCATCGATGCACCTCGGTCAGGGGATCAGAGACACTGATCCATGTCCAGCGACGGCTTGTCGCACTCCGGACGACCCACGATCTTGGCGGGTACGCCCGCCACCGTGGTGTGCGGTGGCACCGGGTTGATCACCACGCTGCCGGCGCCAATCTTGGCCCCCATGCCCACCTCGATATTGCCGAGCACCTTGGCACCCGCCCCTATCATCACCCCTTCCCGGATCTTGGGGTGGCGATCGCCGCTCTCCTTGCCGGTACCACCCAGGGTGACGCTCTGCAGGATGGAGACATCGTCCTCGATCACCGCCGTCTCGCCCACCACGATGCCGGTGGCATGGTCAAACATGATGCCCTTGCCGATACGGGCGGCCGGGTGCACGTCCACGCCGAACACCACGGAAATCTGGTTCTGCAGGTAGAGCGCCAGCGAGCGACGCCCCTGGCGCCACAGCCAGTTGGCGACCCGGTAGCCTTGCAGGGCATGGAAGCCCTTGAGGTAGAGCAGCGGGGTGGAGAAGAGATCGACCGCCGGGTCGCGCTCCTGCACGGCGCAGATATCGGCCGCCACGACCGCCAGCAGCTCGGGCTCGCTGCGCAGGGCCAGCTCGATCACCTCGCGCAGGGCGATGGCGGGCATGGTGGCGCTGTCGAGCTTGTTGGCCAGCTGGAAGCTGAGGGCCGAACGCAGGTTCTTGTGATTGAGAATGGTGGAGTGGAAGAAGCTGGCCAGCATGGGCTCTTCGGTCGCCATGCTCGCCGCTTCTTGCTGAATTTTTTGCCAGGTTCTGGCAACCAGATCATCCATGTTGCAGCCTACTGTTGTTCTGAGGGAGTGCCTTGCTGTTCCTTGTGCACCACGGAGATGGGGTCCATATGAATGATGACATCCATGCGCTCGAACGCCTGACGAACCGCCAGTTCGGCTTCATCGGCAATCTGATGGGCCTTGACCAGAGGGAGCTGATCGTCCAGTTCCAGATGCAACTGCACGAAACGGGTCGGACCGGATTGGCGGGTGCGCAGATCATGCACCCCGTGTACACCTTCGACGTCACAGCAGAGGGCCATTATTCTCGCTTGTTCCTCGGCTGGCAACTGACGATCGAGCAGCGCCTGCACCGATTCATAGCCGATGTGCAGCGCCCCCCACAGCAGGAACAACCCGATCAGGATGGCAAACAGGCCGTCGGCCCAGTACCAGCCCTGTCCCGCCAGCACCAGTGCCAGCAGCACGCCGCCGTTGAGCAGCAGGTCGGAGCGGTAGTGCAGCATGTCGGCCTTGATGGCCACGCTGTTGGTCTTGCGGATCACCAGGCTCTGGAAGCTGACCAGCAGCAGGGTCAGCACGATGGAACCACCACTGACCCACAGACCCGCTTCGAGTCGCTCCAGCGGCGCCTGCTTGAGCAGGGAGGAGATGCCGTGCATCACCAGCAGCAGGGCGGAACCGGAGATAAAGGCCGCCTGGATCAGCCCGGCCAGCGACTCCGCCTTGCCGTGGCCGAAGCGGTGTTCGTCGTCAGCCGGTGACAGGGCGTAGCGGATCGCCAGCAGGTTGATGATGGAGGCGCTCACGTCCATGAAGGAGTCGGTGAGGGAAGCCAGCAGGCTCGAGGAGTCGGTCATCAGCCAGGCAATCAGCTTGCCGGTGATCAGCAGGGTGGCGGTCGTGACGGCGGCCATGCTGGCCAGCGTCACCCAGCGGGAATATTGTTGATGGCTCAAAACCGGCTTTCCTCTTGCGGTTAAAAATCTATTATACCCTGACCCCGACGCCGGATTGGCGCGAAAAATCAGCGGAATGACTTCAGATGCACAAAATACTCCTGGTCGACGACGATCTCGAGCTGACCCAGTTGCTCACCGAAATTCTGACCCTGGAAGGCTTCCAGGTGACCGTCGCCGAAGATGGCGAAGAGGGCTTGCAATGGCTGGCCGAACAGCACTTCAACCTGGTGCTGCTGGACGTGATGATGCCCAAGCTCAACGGCTTCGCCATGCTGGCTCGACTGCGCAAGACCCACGACACCCCGGTGCTGATGCTGACCGCCCGTGGCGACAGCCAGGATAGGGTCAACGGGCTGGAGGCGGGGGCTGACGACTATCTCGCCAAGCCGTTCGACGATCGGGAGCTGCTGGCCCGGGTGCGCGCCATCCTGCGCCGTACCCAGGGCACCCAACCCCAGCGCGGCGGCAGTTCGGAAGAGGTGCGCTTCATGGATCTGGTGCTGCAACCCGGCCTGCAGCAGGCCAGCTGCCACGGCGAACTGCTGGAGCTGACCGCCACCGAATTCGGCCTGCTGGAGTGCCTGCTGCGCAACCCGGGCCAGATCGTCAGCAAGAGCCAGCTCTCCGAGCTGGTGCTCGGCAAGAAGCTCGAGCCCTTCGATCGCGCCATCGACATGCACCTGAGCAACCTGCGCAAGAAACTGCCTGAGCGTACCGATGGCCAGCCCCGCTTCAAGACGGTGCGCGGCAGGGGCTATCTGTGGCTGGAACAGGCATGAGAACCGCCCGCACCTTCAACGGTCTCTCCACCCAGATCTTCCTCTGGTTCTGGTTCATGCTGTTGCTGGTGGTGGCCGCCGTGGTGATCCTGCCGACCCTGGATCCCCGCAACATCATTCCGCTGCCGGCCCACGAGATCACCCGCCTCAACAACAACCTGAAGGCGCTGCAGAAGGGGGCTGACCCCAATCAGGATTTCGATCTGGCCCAGGCCATCGATGCCGCCGGCCTGCTGCCGGTCGACAACATCTATTTGCGCGATGCCAAGGGACAGATGCAGTCCAGCACCCGCCTGAGCAAGTTCGTGATCCGTTTCATGCTCGACTCGGACAACCCGGCCAAGCCCATGCTGGGCAGCGAGCACAAGCGGGCCATCGCCGGCCCCTTCCAGATGACGCATCACGGCCAGATCTATCACATCTACTTCGGCCTCAACGTCGAGAACTCCTATCTGTTCCTGTTCATCCAGATCCTGGATCACCCGATCCAGATCCTCGGCATTGCCATGCTGGTCAGCACCCCGCTCTGCCTGTTGCTGGCCTGGCGGCTGACCCGTCCCATCCTGCAGTTGCAGCAGTCGGTCTCCCAGCTGGCGGAGGGCAATCTGGAGGCGCAGATCCCCAACCTGGGGCGGCGGGACGAGATCGGCCAGCTGGCGGATCACGTCAGCCACATGGTCGATACCCTCAAGAACATGATCCAGAAGCAGAAACAGCTGCTCTCCGACATCTCCCACGAGCTGCGCAGCCCGCTCACCCGCATCCAGCTGGCGCAGGCGCTGATCCGCCGCAAACAGGGGGACAGCAACGAGCTGGTACGGATCGAATCGGAGATCGGCCGGCTCGACAAGCTGATCGGTGACCTGCTCGACCTGTCGCGGGTACAGCAGCATGTGGAAGCGCCGGTGGTGATGCCGTTGGCCGAGCTGCTGGAGCCCATCCTGGACGACGCCATGTTCGAGGCGAACCAGAGCGGCAAGCAGCTCAGGCTGCCACCGCTGCCGGCTGAATCGCTGCGGATGTGGCCCGATCTGCTGGCCCGGGCACTGGAGAATCCACTGCGCAACGCGCTCAAATACGCCCGCGAGTTCATCAAGGTGGACTGGTATCGGGAGGGACTGGAGTGGGTGATGACCATCCGCGACGACGGTCCCGGCGTGCCGGTGGAGCAGCAGGCCCAGCTGTTCCTGCCCTTCTTCCGGGTGGATGATGCCCGCAACGCCAAGACCGGCGGCACCGGGCTGGGGCTGGCCATCGCCGCGGAGGCCATTGCGCGCCACGGCGGCACCATCCGCGCCAGCAGCAATCAACCGGCCGGGCTGACCATCACCATCCGCCTGCCCATCGGCTGAGCAGGCTCTTTTCATCCGTACGGGCGCTGGGTATGCTGGCGCCCTTTTCGCCCCATCAGGACGCCGTCATGCTCGACATCGTGCTCTACCAACCGGAAATTCCGCCCAACACCGGCAACATCATCCGCCTCTGCGCCAACACCGGCTATCGACTGCACCTGATAGAACCGCTGGGGTTTGAGTGGGATGACAAGCGGGTGAAGCGGGCGGGGCTCGACTACCACGAGTTTGCCGAGGTAAAGCGCTGGCCAAGCTTCGAAGCCTTTCTGGAGGCGGTGGCGCCGACACGGGTATTCGCCTGTACCACCAAGGGGCGCACCGCCCATTCGGCGGTGCAGTTTGCCGCAGGCGATACCCTGCTGTTCGGGCCCGAGAGCCGCGGCCTGCCCATCGAGATCATCGAGAGCCTGCCGTTCGAGCAGCGGCTGCGCATCCCCATGCTGCCCCAGAGCCGCAGCATGAACCTCGCCAATGCGGTGGCGGTGTTCGTCTACGAAAGCTGGCGCCAGCTGGGCTACGCCGGCTCGCTGCAGGAATGAACCCGACAGATCCAGGCAGACGTTGAGGTCAGCAGGAGGCCTGCTGCGCCTCTCCCACCCCGTGGGCTGAGTGCAGCAGCCGGCCATCGCGCTCCAGCTGCCAGCAAAGCCAGCCCAGCGTCAGCCCCCGCCCCGCCATCAGGGCCGCCATCGCGGCCCACAAGGCCGCCACGCCCCAACCCTGACAGAGCCACCAGACCGGGAAGAAGCCGCACAGTGCCGCCACCAGCATGCTGTTACGCATCTCCCGCGCCCGGGTCGCCCCGATGAAGACCCCGTCCAGCAAGAAGCACCAGACTGCCAGCAGCGGCATGGCGATGAGCCAGGGCAGCTGCGCGTTGGCGGCGGCGATCACCGCCGGCAGATCGGTGATGTGCGCGATCAGCCGACTGCCTCCCACCGCAAACAGCAGGCTGAACGTCAGGGCAATCAGCAGCGCCCAGCCGAGATTGAGCACGATGGCCTCCCGCAGTCCCTGCCGATCACGCCGCCCGATGGCGCGGCCCACCATGGCCTCCACCGCGTAGGCGAAGCCATCCAGCCCATAGGAGATCAGCATCAGGAAGTTGAGCAGCACCGCATTGGCCGCCACCGCCACATCTCCCAGCCTGGCACCCTGCAGGGTCATGAAGGCGAAACAGAGTTGCAGGCAGAGGGAGCGGATGAAGATGTCCCGGTTCAGGGCCAGCAGTCGCAGCAGCGCGGGCCACTGGCGCCAGCGCTGCCAGGCACCCTGCCACACCGACGCGGCCAGCCGGCGCAGGTGACGGCTCACCAGCCAAAGCCCCAACCCGAGCGCGCTGTAGTCCGCCAGCAGCGAGGCAGCGGCGACCCCTTTCACCTGCCAACCCAGCCCCAGCACGAACCAGGCATCGAGCCCCATGTTGACCAGATTGGTGAAGATCAGCAGCAGCATGGGGCTGCGCGCATCCTGCATGCCCAGCAGCCAACCCATGATCACCAGGTTGCAGAGCGCCGCCGGGGCGCTCCAGACTCGCACCGAAACATACTCGGCGGCATAGTGCTGCACCTCGGCAGAGCCACCGCTGAGCGCGATGAGAGTGGGGATCAGCGGCAGCAACAGCAGCAGCAACGCCACCCCCAGCCCGACGGCAAGCCCCAGCGCACGGGCCAGGGTGTCGAGCTGGCCGGCCGGGCTGCTGGCGCCATGAGCCTGGGCGGTCAGCCCCGTGGTGGACATCCGCAGGAAGCCGAGCAGCCAGAACAGCAGGTTGATGAGGGTGGCGCCGACCGACACGCCGCCGAGGAACCAGACCTGACCGAGATGACCGATCACCCAGGTATCCACCAGCCCCAGCAGCGGGGTGGTGACATTGGAAAACACCATGGGCAGGGCCAGGGCAAACACGGCGCGGTGGCGCCGCCCGTCCCGCCACCAGACGGGGGTCAGCATGTCGGAGGGAATCCGTTGCTCATCATGCGTCGTCCAGCCGCACTATCTTGGCAAAGTCCGACACCATGCTCGCCATGACGACCCTGGGCACACTGCCCTCGCTCAAACGGGGGCGAAACACGGCCTCCAGCTTGCCGGCCGGATTGATCAGCACAATGGAGGCGGAGTGGTCGATCAGGTAATCCTTCTCACCCTGGTCGGCGATGGAGTAGATGAGCCCCAGATTGCGCACGAACGGGAACAACTTGTCGTGGGGGCCGGTCGCCGCCTTGAACTCCGGGTTGAAGAAAGCGGTATAGGTCTTGAGACGGGCCACGTCGTCCCGCTGCGGATCCGCCGAGATGAACACCACCTGGCTGTTCGGGGCGATCTTTTTCAGCTCGGGGTAGACGGAACGCAGATCCGCCAGGGTGGTCGGGCAGATGTCTGGGCAGAAGGTGTAGCCGACGAACAGGAAGGTCCAGTGGCCGGTCAGGCTGGCAGGGACGAAGGGTTGGCCATCCTGATCGGTGAAGGCGAACGGATTGATGTCCCGCCCCGCCGGATAGTAGTCGGCATGCTCGGGCAGGGAGGGCTGGTTCCAGTAAAATCCGGCCATCATGCCCCCGACCAGCAGCAGAAACAGCAAGGGGTAACGCGGTTTAACCATAAGAGAACAGACCCTTTCACTTCGACATACCCGCCAACCGGGCCCGAATGGAAGAGCCATTGTAACCCAGCCGGCGCCGGACCGGTCACCCCCTTGTAGCGGATGCCCGTTCGCTGGCCAACTTCCGTCAGAAGATGACGCAAGGGCCGGTGATACCGGCCCGAACCCGCCCAAAACAACAGCCCCACCATAAGGTGGGGCTGCACAAGAAGCAGTGACGCTCAGGGCTGTTGTCGACGCCGCTCATGCGGGCGTCTGGACTGTGCCCGCAGCGGAATGACGGGGGCGGTCCAGGGAGCGTCGGCCAGCCCGCCGTCATGATGGCTGTGAAACAGGCGCACCAGCCGGACAATCTTGTCCTTGGGGCACCCCAGCCAGATGGTCCAGCAGGCGCCCTTGTGGTGTACCCAGAGGGCATAGAAACGGGTCATCCGGTTACCCTTGATGAAACGGGTGATGGAAGAAACGGGCGATGCCAGACCCGGATCCCATGGCGAGCTTGAAGCCATACCTGTCCTCCTCGATCAACAGGTCACGCCAACCGGCACCGCCCATCACCACCAGGGTGAATGAATCGATGACTGCCGCGTGTCGACTGCGCGAGTGTGCCGCTGCGGTGCCGACTGCCGGCACCCTGCTGACCACTCTCCCTTCTATCCCGCAAGCGCCTCTTTGCCAGATGTGGCCTGCACACCGCACGAGGCTGTTGTTTTTCCCTGCTGCCCTCCGGGTTCCTGCTATCAGCGATCTGGATAACGCGCGTCATGGCGAGCAGCGGGGGCGGCTCAAGCCAACGAGTCCGCCTTACCAAATGATATATCTGAAATGAATCGCCTGCGGTCACCGCCCGCAGACAAAAGTAGCGGGTATCAGGATCTGATTGAAATCATGGGGAAAGGAGTACAGAAACGAAACGGCCTCCCGCAGGAGGCCATTTCATGGCAAGGATTACATCCAGTCGGCGTTGCGAATGACGCCGACCGCCAGCCCCTCGATGATGAGCTGCTGACAGGAGAGATCCACCTCAATGGGGGAGAGCTCTTCGTTCTCCGGCAGCAGCCACACCTGGCTGCCCTTGCGCTGGAAGCGCTTGACGGTGACATCTTCGTCGAGCCGTGCCACCACTACCTGGCCGTTGCGCACCTCCTGGGTCTTGTGAACCGCCAGCAGATCGCCATCCAGAATGCCGATGTTCTTCATGCTCATGCCCTGTACCCGCAGCAGGAAGTCAGCCCGCGGGTGAAACAGGGCCGGATCCACCTGGTAGTGGCTCTCGATATGTTCCTGCGCCAGGATGGGTTCGCCGGCGGCCACCTTGCCGATCAGCGGCAGACCGCTCTCTTCCAGTTGCTCTTCCTCTTCGAGCAACAGGCGGATGCCGCGGGACGTGCCCGGCATGATCTCGATGACCCCCTTTTTGGCCAGGGCCTTCAGATGTTCCTCGGCCGCATTAGCCGACTTGAAACCAAGCTTCTGGGCTATCTCGGCGCGAGTCGGCGGCATGCCGGTTTCGTTCATGTTCGCCTTGATCAACTCCAGCACTTCGGCCTGGCGGGGAGTAAGGGGTTTCATAGCATGGGCACCTGTCTTTTTATACAGCACACTGGCAGTATATACAGTGCAGTGGCCAAGGCAAGGCGCAGCTGACATTTGTCGCGGCCCGGCACTCATTTGCTGCAGATTTGATCCCGCGCAGCCGACTCATCGTACCTCTCGGCGACAAGCTGTCGGTGATTTGCTATGCTCACGCCGCATTTTTTTGGAGAGCAGACGCACATGTCCCTTGGACAGAACATTTCCAGAGCCATCTTGCAATGGCCGGTCAGCGGCTTGGTCAATCACAAGAGCCTGCCGGAAAATCCCATCACCGAGCTCAAGCTGGATCCGGCCAGACCCATCGTCTACGCCCTGAAGACCAGCTCGATCACCGACCTGATGACCCTGCAACAGTGCTGCGAGGATCTCGGCCTGCCCGGCCCCTTCACCCCGCTGGAGCTGAACGGCCAGTTGCTGCCCCGTTATGTCTGTCTGGACCGTCCGCCTCCCCTGTTCGGCAAGCGCAGCAAGCCGCTGCCCTTCCTGCAGGAGTTCCACCAGCTGCTGGATCTGCACAAGCAGGATCCGGCGCTGGATATCCAGGTGGTCCCCGTCACCCTGTTCTGGGGCCGTGCCCCCGGCCGGGAAGGCGAGGAGGCCTCCGGCTGGAACATCATCAGCAGCCTGGCACCAAACCGCCTCAAGAAGGCGCTCATCGTGATCCTCAAGGGACGCGAGAACCTGGTGCGCTTCTCCCCGCCGCTCTCCCTGCGTCACATGGCGGACAAGCACGGCACCGACGAGGCCATCGCCCACAAGCTGGCTCGGGTCGCCCGTACCCACTTCAGCCGCCAGCAGCTGGCCGCCACCGGCCCCAAGCTGCCCAACCGCAACCTGCTGTTCAAACAGCTGCTCGATTCGAACGTCATTCAGCAAGCCATCGAGGAAGAGGCCCAGCGCGAGGGGATCAGCCTGGAGAAAGCCCAGAAACGGGCCCACGGCTACATGGACGAGATCGCCTCCGACTTCTCCTACCGGCTGATCCGGCTCGGCGAAAGCTTCCTCGGCTGGCTGTGGAACAAGCTCTACCGCGGCCTCTCGGTCAACGGCGCCGAGAAAGTGCGCCAGCTGGCCCAGGAAGGACACGAGATCGTCTATGTGCCCTGCCATCGCAGCCACATGGACTATCTGCTGCTCTCCTACGTCATCTACCACCAGGGTATGGTGCCGCCCCACATCGCGGCGGGCATCAACCTCAACTTCTGGCCGGCGGGCCCGATCTTCCGCCACGGCGGCGCCTTCTTCATCCGCCGCACCTTCAAGGGCAACCCGCTCTACAGCACGGTATTCCGGGAATACCTCAACCTGCTGTTTGCCAAAGGTTATTCGGTGGAGTTCTTCACCGAGGGCGGGCGTTCGCGTACCGGCCGCCTGCTGCCGCCCAAGACCGGCATGCTGGCGATGACCCTGCAGGCCATGATGCGCGGGCTGGACAGACCGGTGACCCTGGTGCCCGTCTATCTGGGCTACGAGCACGTGATGGAGGTGAACACCTACCACAACGAGCTCAAGGGCAGCCGCAAGGAGAAGGAGAGCTTCCTGCAGGTGCTCGGCATCCTGCGCAAGCTGCGCAACTACGGCCGGGGCTTCGTCAACTTCGGCGAACCGCTGACCCTCAACAGCTACCTGAGCGAGCATATACCCGACTGGAAACAGCACATCGGAGAAGAGGAGCGTCCGGAGTGGATGGCGGGCACCGTCAACCAGCTGGCCGAGCTGCTGATGACCCGCATCAACGGGGCTGCCGCCGTCAACGGCCTGACCCTGAGCGCGCTGGCGCTGCTGGCCGCCGAGCGCCATGCCCTGACCCGCGACGAACTGCAAGCCCAGCTCAACACCTATCTGGACCTGCTCAAGCAGGTGCCCTACAGCCCGCACAGCACCATCCCGGACGAGGATGCCAAGACCCTGCTGGATCAGGCGATGGAGCTCAACAAGTTCGAGGTGAGCGAGGACAAGCTGGGCCAGATCGTCAGCCTGGACCGCTATCAGGCGATCCTGCTGACCTACTACCGCAACAACATCCTCCATCTATTCGCCATGCCCTCCCTGGTAGCGGCCCTGATCGAGCGCTGCGAGGGGATCTCCCGCAGCGAAATCGTTGCCCGTTGCATCGACATCTACCCGCTGCTCAAGACCGAGCTGTTCCTGCGCTACGAAGAGGACGAGTTGCCGGAGCTGGTCGATGCCCTGCTGGCCGAACTGCAGCGCCAGCAGCTGATCGAGGCCCGCGACGGCGGCTTCTGGGTCAATCCGGTCAACCAGACCCGCCTGCTGTTGCTGGCGGAGAGCATTCAGGAGACCCTGCAACGCTACGCCATCGTGCTGACCCGGGTGCTGGCCCAGCCCCGCATCGAGGCCGAGCAGCTGGAGGCGGACGGCCTGATGATGGCAGAGCGCCTCGGCACCCTGCACGGCATCAACGCCCCCGAGTTCTTCGACCAAAAGCTGTTCAGCACCCTGATCCACACCCTGCGCAGCGAAGGCTACCTCGACCCGGGCTGCAAGCCGGATCTGGGCCGCTTCCAGGCGCTGGCAGACAACATAGTGCCGCTGCTGAGCACCAAGATCCGCCGCACCATCCAGGCTGGCAACCGGCTCTGACCCCGCTCGCACGACACCATAAAAAAGGCCGCAACATGCGGCCTTTTTTCATGACAGGAGCGGGCTTACAGGTAGTTGATCACTACCCCGGCAAAGATCAGCGCCCCCACGTAGTTGTTGTTGAGAAACGCCTGGAAGCAGGCCTCCCGCTGCCGCTCACGGATCAGCCGCTGCTGATAGACGAACAGCGCCGCCGCCGCCAAGAGCGACCAGTAGTAGCTGGAGCCCAGCTCGCTCAGCTGCCCCACCAGCAGCAGGATCAGCAGGGTCAGCAGCTGCAGCGCGCCGATGATCCGCTTGTCGTGGCGGCCGAACAGGATGGCGCTCGACTTGAGGCCGAGCTTGAGGTCGTCGTCCCGGTCCACCATGGCGTACTGGGTGTCGTAGGCGATGGTCCACAGCAGGTTGGCGAGAAACACCAGCCAGGCCACCGCCGGCAAGGCGTTGGCCTGAGCAGCATAGGCCATGGGAATCGACCAGGAGAAGGCCATGCCGAGCACCAGCTGGGGGATCGGGATGTAGCGCTTCATGAAGGGGTAGCAGACCGCCAGCAGTAGGGCCGCGAACGACAGGCCGATGGTGAGCGGGTTCATGGTCAGCACCAGGGCGAACGAGATGAGCGCCAGCACCGCAAACAGCGCCAGCACCTCCCGCGGCTTGACCTTGCCCATGGGCAGCGGCCGGCCGGCGGTGCGCTTCACGTGACCGTCGAAGTTGCGATCCGCATAGTCGTTGATGACGCAACCGGCGGAGCGCATCAGAAACACCCCCACCACGAACACCAGCAGGGTCCAGAGATCCGGCAGGCCGTCAGCCGCCAGCCACAGTGCCCACAGGGTCGGCCACAGCAGCAGCAGGGTACCGATGGGCTTGTCGATGCGGGCCAACTGCACGTAGGCCAGTCCCCGCTCCTTGGTTAACAGATTCACTCCAGCTCCTTGTTGCATGACAGAGAGGGCAAGAAGAGTTCATGGACCAGCAGTGGCCATTGCCCCAGAAACAGACGGGAACGACGTCCCCAGACGGTGCCGGCCGGACACCAGGGATTGCTCGCAATCTCGAAACAGGCCAGTTGCAGGTTATCGCGCCGGGCAGGCTCGTCACCGAAGATACGTTCGCCCAGGGGTTGCTCACCCAGCTCGCGCAGACCGCTCTCTTGCAGGGCCGCTTCGGCAAACAGGGTCCAGCCCAGCACGGCCGGCCCATGATCGCCGTGCAGGATCACCTCGCGGCACAGCCCCATGGGGTGCTCGGCGACCACCAGCTGCTGCTCGTCGGCGTCGAGGGCGACGCTGCGATTGCCAAACAGTTGTACCGAGAAGTGGCGATTGTGGCGGCGCAGGCGCCGGGTCATGGAATCGGCCTCCAGCAACCAGGGCAGCAAGGCCTCGGGCGGCTCGCACTGCGCGGGCGTCTGCCAGGGCACGAGCCGGGCAAGGGGAACAGTCAACTCGGACTTCACAGCTTCACCATCCGGAGATTTCCGTTATCAGGTTAAAATCCGGTTTATTATCCGTAAATCAATCGAGAATTGTAAGAACATCCGTGCTTGACGGCCCCGATGGCAGCATCAAAAATGGGGTATCTCTTGCTGATGAGCCATCCCTATGAAGCTATTCAAATTTCTGCTGGTGTTGTTACTAAGCTGCGGTGCACTTCAGGCCTATGCCTCCGAAGGGGGGGAAGCCCCTGCAGAAGGGGAAGCTGCCGCCGCCAAGCCGGGTTTCTTCTATCACCTGCTGGATCCCGACATCATCACCAACTACCTGAGCGATGGCAAAACCCTCGGCTACGTCCGGGTGACGGTGGAGCTGATGGCCGAGAACGAGGCCGACCTCAAGCTGCTGGAGCAGCATGACCCCCTCATTCGTGACGCCATCATCCGCCTGATGGGCAGCAAGAGTGCCGACCAGATCAAGTCGCTGGTCAGCCGCGAAGACCTGCGCAAGGAGTGCCAGACTAGGGCCAACGAGCTGCTGGTGAAGGAAACCGGCAAGAAGGCGGTGCGCGAGCTGATCTTTACCAAGTTCCTCTATCAGTAATCTCCCGTCACCACGAGCGGGCCGCGAGATCATCCGGGCCCGCTCGCTGTTTTAGAAATGAAAATTGATTACACTAGGGCCCACCGAGTTGTCGAGGTAGTCGAGATGGGCAACAAGACCCTGTGTGAATGGCGTCGCAGCGAGATCCCGGCCGATCTCAAGACCCTGCGCAAAATCGTGCGCAAACCCAAGTTCGTCTGCGGCAAGTGTGCCCGCAGCGCCAACGACAAGAGCTATCTGTGTCAGCCGCTGCGGTTGAAAGAGAAAGAAGCCTGAGCCGCCAGCCCGGCTATTGATCGGTCCAGCCCTGGCGGCCCTGCTCGAACAGCCGGCGCGCCTGGACGTCATTGGGGCAGACCCCGCGATACTCGCCACCGGAACGGCCCGCCAGATAGAGGTGCTCCGGCCGGCAATACCAGGCCAGGCCCTTCTGATGCCCCTGTTTCCACAGCTCGGCATCCACCTTCTCGCCGCACTGGGCCTGATGAAACTCGACCCGCTCGGCGGTAAAGCCCAGCTTGCCATCGGCCTCCCCCACCTCGCTCCACACCTTCTCGCACGGATCGTCCGAATGGGAGGCGCAGCCCCCGAGCAGAACGGCAAACACTATCACCGAGAGTCGCATAATCATCCTTGAGTGTCGTTTGGGCAGTTCATTCTAGCCAGAGCCGCAGCCCCCTCCAAGCGCCTCTCCCCATTCCTGTGAGCCGCCCAAAAAAACAGGCGGGCCCGAGGCCCGCCTGTGTATTCAATACGCGGATTACTGGTCGTCGAGAGGGTCATCATCCTGCCAGCTCTCGTCTTCCCATTCATCCAGCTCTTCTTCCCAGGATTCCGGCTCCCAATCGTCATCGAGATCGTAATCCGGCTTGTGTCCACCCATGCTCATTCTCCTTGGATAGTGCACCCGCACTCAAAGTCTATCCAGAAAAATGGGGCTCGCCAGTCAGGGCTGGATCAAAGTTTGACCAGGGTGCGACCTGCGATTTGCCCTTGGGTGATGGCTTCGGCGGCCTCCGCCACCTGCTCCAGCCCGATCTCGGTGACCGCCTGCGCAAAGAAGCTGGCAGGCAGATCCCGCGCCAGTCGCTGCCACGCCAATTGGCGGCGCGCCAGCGGGCACATCACCGAATCGACCCCCTGCAACCGCACGTTGCGCAGGATGAAGGGCATCACGCTGGTGGGCAGATCGAAGCCACCTGCCAGCCCGCATGCCGCCACGGCGCCGCCGTAGTTCATCTGAGCCAGCAGCTTGGCCAGCACCTGACTGCCGACGGTATCGACCGCCCCGGCCCACAGCTGCTTCTCCAGCGGCTTGGCGGGCTCCAGCAGCTCGCTGCGCGGCACGATGCGACTGGCGCCAAGCGCCGTCAGCAGCTCGCCCTGCTCCTCTGGACGGCCGGTCAGGGCCGCCACCTGATAACCCAGCGCGGCCAGCAAGGCGACGGCGGTGGAGCCCACCCCACCGGCGGCGCCGGTCACCAGGATCTCGCCGCTCTGCGGGGTCACTCCCGCCTCTTCCAGCGCCAGCACGCAGAGCATGGCGGTCAGACCGGCGGTGCCGATGCACATGGCCTGGCGCTCATCCAGCCCGG
Source organism: Aeromonas sp. QDB39 (assembly GCF_027707585.1). Lineage (NCBI taxonomy): Bacteria > Pseudomonadati > Pseudomonadota > Gammaproteobacteria > Aeromonadales > Aeromonadaceae > Aeromonas > Aeromonas sp. QDB39. The sequence continues at coordinate 20,708 of NZ_JAPCIV010000038.1, forward strand.
CCGGCAGCGGCACCAGCCAGTCGGCCTTGACCCGCGCCTGTTCGGCCATGCCGCCCCAGTGGCCTTCCCCCACGCCCCAGCCGGTCAGCACTACTTTGTCGCCCGGCTGATAGCGGTCGTCGGCAGATTCCAGCACGGTGCCGGCGAAGTCGATGCCGGGCACCAGCGGCCACTGGCGCACTATCTTGCCCTTGCCGGTGATGGCCAGCCCGTCCTTGTAGTTGAGGGAGCTGTAGCTCACCACCACCCGCACCTCGCCGGCCGGCAGCTGGCTCTCGTCCAGCCGGGTCAGGGTCGGCACCGTCTTGCCGTCTTGGTTTTCCAGTAACAGAGCCTTGAACATGGTTGCCTCTTTGATGAGTGTGAAAGGGGTCAGCTGCTTTGCCGCTTCTGCAGCTGGAAATCGAGGGTCAGCGCCGAGCCCATGACGGGTTCACCGGCCAGCTGACGCAAGATGAGATCGGCGGCCTCCTGCCCCATCCGCTGATAGGGGATGCGGACCGAGGTGAGTGCCGGATAGCAGGCCCGCGCCACGTCCAGATCGTCGAAACCGGCGATGGCGAGTTTGCCCGGCACGTTCAGGTGGCGACGCTGGCATTCGAACAGCACCCCGGCCGCCAGCTCGTCGTTGACGCAGACCAGCGCATCCAGTTCGGGCCAGCGCAGCAGGAACTCCCCCAGCATGGCCGCCCCCGTGCTGAAGCTGGGCCGCTCCGAGGTGTTGATGATGGCGTCGGGGGAGAGGTAGTTGTCCAGCAGCGCCTTCTGCCAGCCCTGCATGCGTTGCTGCAGCATCCACTGCTCCTGGCGGGCGCAGAGAAAACCGATATTGCGGTAGCCGCGCTCGATGAGGTGGCGGGTCAGCTGGTAGCCGGCATCGAAGTTGGAGACCCCGACGTTCATGTCGATGGGGCTGCGGGCCATGGCCCCCACCTCCACCACCGGCAGGCGGGCCGCCTGCAGCCGCTGGCGGATGGTCTCGCCGGGATCGCTGCCAAACAGCACCACGGCCGCCGGATTGTGCTGCAAAAAACTGGTCAGCAGGCTCTCTTCCTGCTGCTTGAGGTGCTGGGCATCCCCCAGCATGATCTGGTAACCCTCGCCCCGCAGCGTCTGTTGCAGCCCGGCGATCACCTCGCCGCAGCCACACTCGGTCAGGCTGGGCACGATCACCACTATGGTCTGGGAGGTGGCGGACGCCAGCGCCCCCGCCGCCCGATTGGGGATATAGCCGAGTTCGTCCACCGCCGCCTCGATGCGCTCGCGCATCTTGTCGGACACCAGCTCGGGGGTGCGCAGGGCGCGCGACACCGTCATGGCCCCCACGCCGGCCAGCTGGGCCACATCGTTGAGGGTCACCCGACCCGTGCTACGGCGTTTCTTCGCTTCTGACATCCTTTCCCTTCCTCGGCATACGGGTGCTCACTTTAAGGCAAAAGCGGGGCACTGACTATTTGCTCAAACCGGATTTTACCTCCTTTGAGCCAGAGAAGGGGCAAGATGAATCCCTTCTATGGGAGAAATGATAGCGCTATCACAGATCGATGTTAGCGCTATCTGGTAGCGCTAACTTTCGCGATCAGGCTCACAGTTATCCGCCGGCAAGATCGCTAGATTGGCGCCATCTTATCCAGCCCGGACATTGCCATGCTGACCCAATTGCTGACCGAGGAGGTCATTTCCATCGAAGCGGGCGCCCGCGACTGGCGTCACGCCATCGAGCTGGCCACCGCCCCCCTGCTGGCCAACGGCACCATAGAGCCCTCCTATGTGGCGGCGCTCTACCGCTCCCACGAAGAGCTCGGCCCCTACTACGTGCTGGGCCCGGGCCTGGCCATGCCCCACGCCCGCCCGGAAGACGGGGTCAACCGGCTGGGACTGGCGCTGACCGTGCTGAAGGAGGGGGTCAACTTCGGCTCCGAGGGCAACGACCCGGTCCGACTGCTGGTCACCCTGGCCGCCAGCGACAGCAACTCCCACGTGGAGACCATCGCCCAGCTGGCCGAGCTGTTCATGAATGAAGAAGACGTGGCGGCCATCATGGCGGCCACCAGCAAAGACGACATCTTGCGCATCCTGGCGCGTTATTGAGTGGCGCCCTGCGCCCGACAGAGGAAGAGAACATGAAGATTCTGGTTGTATGCGGACACGGCCTGGGCACCAGCCTGATGATGGAGATGAGCATCAAGAGCATTCTCAAGGAGCTGGCTGTGACGGCCGAGGTGGATCACCGGGATCTCGCCTCTGCCGGCAGCGAGCGCGCCGAGATCTTTGTCGCCACCCGCGACATCGCCGAACAGCTGGTCAGCATGGGCGTCGACGGCCGGCTGGTATCGCTGGACAACATGGTCGACAAGGCCGCCATGAAAGAAAAACTCGCCATCGCCCTGCGCGAGCTGGGCGCACTCTAACCCCTTTGCGACTGTCTGGGCGGCCGGTGAGCCGCCGCTTCCATCTGCTTGGAGCTGACCATGGAATTTTTCAATTTTCTGATGTTTGACGTGCTGTCGGAGCCGGCCGTGCTGGTTGGCCTGATCGCCCTCATCGGCCTGATCGCCCAGAAGAAACCGGTGACCGAGTGCATCAAGGGCACGGTCAAGACCATCATGGGCTTCGTCATCCTGGGGGCCGGCGCCACCCTGGTGGTGAACTCCCTCGGCGACTTCGCCACCATCTTCCAGCACGCCTTCGGCATCAAGGGGGTGGTGCCCAACAACGAGGCCATCGTCTCCATCGCCCAGCAGTCGTTCGGCAAGGAGATGGCGATGATCATGTTCTTCGCCATGCTGGTGAATATCCTGATCGCCCGGCTCACCCCGTGGAAATTCATCTTCCTGACCGGTCACCACACCCTGTTCATGTCGATGATGGTGGCGGCCATCCTCTCCGCCGGCGGCATGAGCGGCATCCCGCTCATCGCGGTAGGCAGCCTGGTGGTCGGCGTGACCATGGTGCTGTTCCCGGCCCTCGCCCACCCCTACATGAAGCAGATCACCGGCTCCGATGACGTGGCACTCGGCCACTTCTCCACCTGCTCCTACGTGCTGGCCGGCTGGATCGGCGCCAAGTTCGGCAACAAGGCCCACAGCAGCGAAGAGGTGCAGGTGCCCAAGAGCCTGCTGTTCCTGCGCGATACCCCGGTGGCCATCTCCTTCACCATGGGCATCATCTTCCTCATCACCTCCGCCTTCGCCGGGCCCGAGTTCGTCGCCAGCGTCGCCAAGGGCAAGCACTGGTTCATGTTCTCCCTGATGCAGTCCATCACCTTCGCCGCCGGGGTCTACGTGATCCTGCAGGGGGTGCGGATGGTCATCGCCGAAATCGTGCCGGCCTTCAAGGGGATCTCCGACAAGCTGGTGCCCAACGCCAAGCCGGCGCTGGACTGCCCCATCGTCTTCCCCTACGCCCCCAATGCGGTGCTGATCGGCTTCCTGTCGAGCTTTGCCGCCGGCCTGGTGGGCATGGTGCTGCTCTACCTGTTGGGGCTCACCGTCATCATTCCGGGGGTGGTGCCGCACTTCTTCGTCGGCGCGGCGGCCGGGGTGTTCGGCAATGCCACCGGCGGCCGTCGTGGCGCCCTGCTGGGGGCCTTCGCCAATGGCCTGCTGATCACCTTCCTGCCGGTGTTCCTGCTGCCAGTACTGGGGGATCTCGGCTTTGCCAACACCACCTTCAGCGATGCCGACTTCGGCGTGGTGGGGATCCTGCTTGGCCTGATCGTGCGCTAGCCCTCAGCCTGTACGACAAACAAAAACGGAGCGCCATGCGCTCCGTTTTTTTATGTCCGCCTGCCCGGCTTCAGTCGTTCTCCAGGCTGGCGAGGCAGTGAGACAAGGTGCGCGCCAGCGCCCCCTGGTTGCGCAGCACCACGGCGCGGGCCTGCTCCCCCATCTCCCGGCGCCGGCTCTCGTCGGCCAGCAGCGCGCTCACCTGCTCCCCCAGCTCGGCGGCATCGGCCACCACGGCGGCGCCACCCTGGGCCACCAGCTGGCGGGTGATGTCGCTGAAGTTGAAGTAGGCGGGGCCGCTCAGGCAGGGTTTTCCGAGCGCCGCCGGCTCCAGCAGGTTGTGACCGCCCACCTTGACCAGGCTGCCGCCGACGAAGGCCACGTCGGCCGCCGCCAGCATCAGCGGCAGCTCGCCCATGGTATCGCCGAGGTAAACCTTGTCGCGCTCGCCCACCACACTGCCCGCCGTGCGCCGCACGCAGCCGTAGGGGGCGCACAGCGCCGCCACCCGCTCGAACCGCTCGGGGTGGCGCGGCACCAGGATCAGCAGGGCCGACGGCTGCGCCGCAAGCACCCGATCGAAGGCGGCCAGCACCTGCTCGTCTTCCCCCTGATGGGTGCTGGCAGCGATCCAGACCGGCCGCTCCGCCCCCAGCAGCTGGCGCAGGGCACGACCTTTGGTCTGTACCTGCTCATCGAGCTGGATGTCGAACTTGATGGAGCCGGTCACCGCCAGCCGCTCACGCCCCAACCCCAGCCGATGGAAGCGATCCGCGTCGTCCTGGTGCTGGCAGAGCAGGTGGGTCAGCGGCCGGCTGAGGGCATCGAACGCCCCCTGAAAACGGGCATAGCGCTGGCAGGATCGCTCCGAGAGGCGGGCATTGATGATGGTTACCGGCAGGTGGCGCGCCTCGCAGGCGGCCAGCCAGTTCGGCCACAGTTCGGTTTCCATCACCCAGAGCGCGCGCGGTTTGACGGCATTGAGAAACGCCGCCACCGCCCAGGGGTAGTCGAGCGGCGCGTAGCGGTGCACCACCAGCTCCCCCAGTTTGGCGGCCTGCTCGGCGCCGGTGCGGGTGGTGGTGGTGAGCAGGATCGGCAGATCGGGCCGCTCGGCCTTGAGGACGCGGATGAAGGGGCTGATGGCCAGCGTCTCCCCCACGCTCACCGCATGGATCCAGAGCGGCGCCTCCTGCCCGGTGGCGGGCGTCCGCCCCAGGTGCTCGCCCCAGCGCTTGCCAAAGCCGGGCTTGCCCTTCTTCGGCTTGTAGAGCGCCAGCAATGCCAACGGCAAGCCCAGGTGGATCAGCAGGTTGTAGAGCAGCCGATAGCCCATGCTAGTGCGGCTCCCCGCGTTTGCCCGGCTCGGCGACAAAACGGGGCGGTTCGCCGGGCGGCAGCGCCAGCGGCGGGGCCGGCGTCTCGCTGCACTCCAGCCGGCGGCCAGCCTCGATGACCTGCTCCGGCATCAGCTCGATCAGGCACTTGAGGTGGCCGAACTTGCAGGTGCGCTTGAAGCAGGGGCGGCACTCGATGTCGGTGTGGACGATCTCGACCCGGTCCGCCAGCGGCGGGGTATAGAGCGGCGAAGTGGAGCCATAGACCCCGATCAGCGGCCGGTTGAGGGCGGCGGCGACGTGCATCAGGCCGGAGTCGTTGGCGATCACCCGCCCGGCCAGCGCCATCAGGTCGATCGCCTCGTACAGATTGGTCTTGCCCGCCAGCACGTGGCAGTTGGGGCGCGACAGCGGGTTGATCCGGTCACGGATGGTGTTGGCCACCGCCGCGTCCTTGCCGGAACCAAAGATCCACACCTGCCAGCCCTCGTCGAGGTGCTTTTGCGCCACCACGGCGTAGTGGCCCTCCGGCCAGCGCTTGGCCGGGCCGAACTCGGCCCCCGGGCAGAGCACCAACACCGGGCGGGCGCGATCCAGTCCGAGCCGCTCCAGCGCCTTCTCCTGGTTGATGAGATCGACGTTGAGGGCTGGCTGGGGAATGGTCGGGATGTCGGCCCGGCTCTTCATCTGCGCCTTGGGATAGGCCAGCGCCAGGTAGGCCTCCACCATCAGCGGAAAGGCGGACTTGTTGCTGCGCATGTCGTTGAGCAGACCAAAACGGTGCTCCCCCTTCCAGCCGGTGCGCACCGGGATGCGGGCAAACCAGGGGATCAGCGCCGACTTCATGGAGTTGGGCTGGATGATGGCCTGATCGTACTTCTCGGCCGCCAGCTGCTTGCCGAGCCGGCGGCGGGCCCCCAGCTTGAAGTCGCCGTGGCCAAGCGGCATCGGGATGGCTTTGTCCACCTCCGGCATCCGCTCCAGCAGGGCACCACACCAGGCGGGCGCCATCACGTGCAGCTCGCTGTCGGGGTGATTGGCCTTGATCGCCTTGTAGAGGCTCTGGGACATCACCATGTCGCCGACCCAGGAGGGGCCGATCACCAATATCTTCATCTCGCGCGTCTCTTGGGCCAAGCCCTGCGGTTAATCGTTGCTGGCCGAGATTATGCCCCAAGAATGGCCCGAGAAATAACAGAAGATCCCCGCACCACCCGCTCTCATGCCAAAAAGCATCCCATTTGAAACTGACGCAGCCCCGGCAGCCGGAACCATGCTCCGCCTGCCGTTTTAGGCTAGAATGGGCGCCAATTTGAGCATGGCCCGCCAGCCGGGCGCCAACAAGAGCCTTTAATCCGTGAACAAACCGACTCTGGCGGCTGTCCTTATCGTCAAGAATGAAGCCGAAAACCTGCGCCCCTGCCTCGCCTCCCTCGACGGACTGGTCGACGAGATCGTCATCATGGACTCCGGCAGCCAGGACGAGACCCCGGCCATCGCCGCCGAATTCGGCGCCCGCTTCTTCGTCAATCCGGTGTGGCCGGGCTTCGGCCGCCAACGCCGCCTCGCCCAGTCCCACGTGCAATCCGACTGGGTACTGTGGCTGGATGCGGACGAGCGGCTCACCCCCGAGCTGAAAGCAGCCATCGCCGCCGTCATGACCAACCCGGCCAGCGACACCATCTACTCGATCCCGCGCCTCTCCTGGGTATTCGGCCGCTTCATCCGCCACAGCGGCTGGTATCCGGACCGGGTGCTGCGCCTCTATCCCAAGGCGCTCACCAGCTACAACGAGGTGCTGGTGCACGAGAAGGTGGAAGTGCGCGCCAACATGAAGATCGTCAACCTGCACGGCGACCTGCTCCACTTCACCTATCGGGATCTGGAGCACTACCTGGTCAAATCGGCCGGCTATGCCCGCGCCTGGGCCGATCAGCGCACCGCCCGCGGCAAGAAGGGCTCCCTCGGCCAGGGGCTGGTACACGCGCTGGGCTGCTTCCTCAAGATGTACCTGCTCAAGGCCGGCTTCCTCGATGGCAAGCAGGGGCTCTTGCTGGCCATCCTGTCGGCCCACTCCACTTTCGTGAAGTACGCCGACCTCTGGATCCGCCAGCAGCCGCAAGCGCCGGATCAGGCGGACAAGTAAGCCGCCAGCACTCCCCCTCATACGAGACAGGGCCCTTCAAGGGCCCTGTCTGCATTTGCATCATCTGGTATCAGTGTTCAGTGCGCCAGAACGGCGGCGCCCAGCGGGCGATCGCCGCCGCCATGGTCTTGGGATCGAGCTGGCTCATGTCTTCCGGGTGATCGCTGTCTTCCGGCGGGCTGAACGCCAGATGGCGCCCCTCGCTGTTGAGCGGACGCCAGCGCAGCGGCGTCGCCGAGCGGTGGGCCGGGAAGAAGCCGATGGTGGGCACATCCAGCGCCGCGGCGATGTGCAGCGGCCCGGTGCTGCCCGCCACGAACAGGGCGGCGTTGGCCATCACCTGGCAGAACTTGGGCAGCCCCTCGTCGGAGCGGTAGATCCAGCCGTTGCCGCCGTGGGCCAGCAGCTCGGCCGCCAGCTGTTCGGCGATCTTCTCCTCCCCCGGCCCCGCGGTCAGGATGCACTGCAACTCGGGACAGGCCTGGTTGAGCTTGATGATGAGGCGGGCGTACTGCTCGATGGAGAGGTTGTTGGCCGAGCCGCCGCTGCCGGCATGCACCATCAGCCAGGGGCGGCCGGCATCGAGCCGCAGGCGGGCGGCGACCTGCTCGCGCACCTGTTGCAGGCTCTTCGCATCGAAGCTGAGGTAGGGGCCCTGCGGCTCCACCGCGCTCACCTGCTGGTCGGCGAGGAAACGGCGCACCAGATCCAGGTTGTATTCGTACTCCGGCTTCTGGGAGCGGGAGCGGCGCTGGATCAGGCGTTGGTTGTAGAGTACCTGGGCCAGCTTGGTGGCCGGTGCCAACCGGTAGGGAATGTGCGCCTTCCACACCAGCATGGCGTTGCGGGAGTTGGAGAAGAGGCAGATGGAGGCATCAAAGGCGGCAGCCTTGATGCGCGCCTGCAAGGCGCGTTGCTGTTCCTTGTCGGCCCGTGAGCCCGGATCCAGGATGATCTCGTCAATCCAGGGGCAGAGGCGGGCCAACGGCGCCGTGTAGGCAGGAACCAGGGCAGTCACATGACACTCCATGGAGCGCTTGAGCATGGCAAAGCTCGGCCAGGCCAGCATGAAGTCACCAATCTTGTCATTGCGGACTACCAGAATACGTTTCATAAAAAATCCCTTTGCTCCCTGTCACCAATGCAAGGAGGCTTGATGCGCGGTGCGGGTATTCTTGCCTGATGTATCGCTATTCTCAAGCGAAGAGACCCGGTGACCCCGATTTGGATCGGCAAAGCCGGCATCGGGGCGCCAAAACTCGCCCCAAGGCGGTCGCGCCAATCCCCCAACAGACCCTATAATGCGACCAAATTTCCCGGTTGCAGGAATCAGCAGCATGACCAACAAGGTAATCTATCCCGGCACCTTCGATCCCGTCACCAACGGCCACTCCGACCTCATCGGCCGGGCCGCCAAACTGTTTGATGAAGTGGTGGTCGGGGTGGCCAACAGCCCGAGCAAGCGGCCGCTGTTCGATCTGGACGAGCGGGTGCAGCTGGCCCGCCAGGTGACCGCCCATCTGCCCAACGTCAAGGTGGTCGGCTTCTCAGGCCTCTTGGTGGATTTCGCCAGGGAGCAGCAGGCCAACGTGCTGATCCGCGGTCTGCGCGCCGTCTCCGACTTCGAGTACGAATTCCAGCTGGCCAACATGAACCGCCGCCTGATGCCGGAGTTGGAGAGCGTGTTCCTCACCCCGGCCGAGGAGAACTCTTTCATCTCCTCCACCCTGGTGAAGGAGGTGGCCCTGCACGGCGGTGACATCCGCCAGTTCGTCGACCCCGTCGTGGCCGCCGCCATCAAAGCCAAACAGACCAAGTAACAACGAAACAGGCTACCCGAGGGTAGCCTGTTTGCTGCTGGGGGTCTGCGCGGCTCAGCCCGCCAGACGCGGGCCCAGCAGTTGCTGACTCGCCAGGGTCAGCTGATCGAGCCACTCGTAACGGCGCCGGTACATGGCCCGCTTCTTGGAGGCGATCTCCTCCAGCGGCTTGCGCTGAGCGGGCTGCAGCCGCACGAAGTTGTCATCCAGATCGATGGCGCCAAACTCCTGCCACAGCTCGTCATAGTCCGCCTGCAGACAGGCTTTCTTCTTCTTGCTGTAACGGCGGGCCTGATAAATGTGGGCCTTCATCCGCACCGCCGAGATGTGCTCGGCCTGCATCGCCTCGGCCAGCTGCATCACCAGCATCACCACCAGCGACTTGGGCCGCAGACCGTGGCCCTCCTTGGTCAGCGCACGCACCTTGTCCTGTGCCTGCTCGATGCAGGGCTCCGGGCCCTGTACCGAACCGATCACCACTGCCAGCCGGTTGGGGGTACCAGCCAGCGAGAAGGCGCAACTATAGAGCCGCTTGCCCTGCGGGTCGACGATGGAGAGGGCGAGCTCCGCCTCGCGGCGGAAGGTGCCGTCGTGGCGCAGCACGATGCGGCAGCCGCTCTCGGGATAACGGCCGAGTTCGATGCCATCCCCCAGATAGAGCGGGTCGATCAGATCCGGGTAGCGGGCCAGCATCAGCCGATAGTGGTTTTCCAGCATCTCGGCCCGCTCGGTCGCGGTGGAGCCGGCAAAGCGATAGGGCCGCATCGGCTTGTCGAGCAGCTCGGGATAGTGGGCAGGCAGGGCCTTTAGCGGTTCGGCCTGAAACAGCTCGAACACCCGGCTCAGCTGCTGCCGATAGAGCAGGCTGCGCAGCACGAACTTGGCGCGATTGAAGGTTTTGCGGGCGCTGTCGTCGGGATAGAGGAAGCGCGCCATTTTTTGGGCACAATAGTGCCCCTGCCGGGACAAATGGTCCCAGTCTATTGATTTAGCTGTCATTTTATTTTCTCAAACCGCCTGAACGGTCGAGATAGTAGTGACAGGCGAGCAAATCTTCAACAGACTGGAAATACTCTCTTACAACTTGGCCATGTCAGGCCAAAAAAACCGCGATTCAGCGCTGGCAGTGGGAACAGAACACGGTGGTACGCTGCCCCAGCCGGATTTCACTGAGCAGGGTGTGGCAGTGGAAGCAGGGCTGGCCGCCCCGCCCGTACACCTGCAACTGCTGCACGAAATAGCCCGGTTTGCCGTCTGCGCTGGTGAAATCCTTGAGGGTGGTACCGCCCTGCCGGATGGCTTCGGCCAGCACCCGCTTGATCTCGGCCACTAGGGTGCCCAGCCGCTCGGCGCTGATGTTACCCGCCGCGCGCTTGGGATGAATGCCGGCGGCGTAGAGCGCCTCGTTGGCGTAGATGTTGCCCACCCCGACCACCACCTGGTTGTCCATCAGGAAGGTCTTGATGGCGGTGCTGCGCCCCTTGGCGCGCTCACGCAGGTAATCGGCGTTGAACGCGTCGGTGAGCGGCTCCGGCCCCAGCTTGGCCAGCAGCGCGTGCGCCTCGGCCGGCTCGCGGGTCCACAGTAGGGCGCCGAAACGGCGCGGATCGTTGAGCCGCAGCAGCTTGCCGTTGGCCAGCTCGATATCCACGTGATCGTGCTTCTCGGCCGGGGTGCCGATGTTCAGCACCCGCAGGCTGCCCGACATGCCCAGATGGAGGATGGCGGTGCCGAAGTCGGTCTCAAGCAGCAGGTACTTGGCGCGGCGGCTGACCCGGTGGATGGTGAGATCCACCAGCTCCTGGATTTCCCCCGGCACCGGCCAGCGCAGACGGCCGTCCCGCACCACCACTCGGGTGACCTTGATGCCGGTAAGCCAGGGCGAGATGCCCTGACGGCTGACTTCGACTTCCGGTAATTCAGGCATGGGATCCTCGTGCTGACGCTGAAAAAGGGGTTAGGGAGCGGGACGCAGCAGGCTGCGGTACTGCTCCTGGCTCAGGCTGAGCCAAGTCGAGGGGGGCAGCAGGGCGGCAAACTTGCCGCTGTCCTGATAGAGGCCCACCTCGATGGGATCGCTCTGGCCGGCGACCCAGATCTTGAGGGTAACCGGGTTGCCGCGCACGGATTCGCCGGGCGGCAGCAACCAGCCCTGCCAGGCCTCGATGTGCGCCGCCAGCTGGGCACTGCTGAGCCCCAGATCCGGCCCGCTGCGCCAGCCCTGCCCGATCCGTTCGATCTGCCAGCTCGGCCCCTGCCAGGTGAGCACCACGGCGCTGTCAGGCAGCAGCGGACGCGCCCGCTTGGCGCTGTTCTCCTGCTGGGCCAGCTCCAGCCGGTGCAACAGGGTGATCACGATCAGCACTACCACGATGATCACGTTGTTCCAGCCTTTGCGGCTCAGTTTGAACATGGCAAGCCTCCCTTAGAACCGGCAGTGTACTGAATTTCGGCCATAAAAAAACCCGGCACTAGGCCGGGTTTTTGGGAATGCAGCATCAAGTAATTACTTGATTTTGCCTTCCTTGTAGATCACATGCTGACGAACAACGGGATCAAACTTTTTGATCTCCATTTTTTCGGGCATGGTGCGCTTGTTCTTGGTAGTGGTATAGAAGTGACCAGTACCGGCGCTGGAGTTCAGGCGAATTTTCTCGCGAATACCTTTAGCCATGATCTAATTCCTTATACCTTAACACCGCTGGCGCGCAGTTCAGCCAGAACCACTTCAACGCCACGCTTGTCGATGATACGCATGCCTTTTGCGGATACGCGCAGGCTTACGAAGCGTTTTTCACTCTCAACCCAAAAACGGTGAGTGTGCAGGTTCGGCAGGAAACGACGCTTGGTAGCGTTGTTAGCGTGCGAACGGTTGTTACCAACTGCCGGGCGCTTGCCGGTTACTTGGCATACTCTAGACATGTCAGTCTCTCCAAATCTTACTTCATTGCTCGAGCAAATATCTGCCCCGCTGGCCTTCGATTGCGGGGCAAACAGAAGGCGGCATTTTATACAGCATCCGTGATCAAAGATCAACTAATACGGCGCCAGAGCACAGTCATAACCAACCGCGCTCGGCGAAAGAAACCGTGATGCCGTCACCGATCACCAAGTGATCCAGCACTCTGATATCGATCAGGGCCAAGGCGGCCGTGATCCGATCCGTGATCTGGCGGTCGGCCCGACTGGGCTCGGCGACGCCGGACGGGTGATTATGCGCCAGAATCACGGCGGCTGCATTATGTTTGAGTGCGATCTGCACGATTTCTCTGGGCCAGACGCTCGCCGAGTCGAGGGTGCCGTAAAAAAGTTCAACGAATTGAATCACTCGATGCTGGTTGTCGAGCAGCAGCAGGGCAAACACCTCCCGCGGTCGATCCCGCAGCTGAGCCTGCAGATAGTCCCGGGTCAACTGGGGCGAGGTGAGCGGATCGCCCCTTTGCAACTGCTCGGCCAGATGGCGCTTGCCCATCTCCAGCACCGCCTGCAGCTGGGCATATTTGGCCGGTCCAAGGCCGTGCGCCGCGCAAAAAGCCCGCTGTTCAGCGCCAAGCAACGCCCGCAACGAACCAAATTGCTGCAACAGATGGCGGGAGAGATCGACCGCACTCAGACCGCTGACCCCGGTGCGCAGGAAGATCGCCAGCAGCTCGGCGTCGGACAAACCGCCAGGCCCCTGACGCAACAGCTTCTCGCGCGGGCGTTCATCTTCCGGCCACTCCTTGATGCTCATTTGTCTCTCCCTCATGCCTATTGAGAGAAAACATAGCAAAAAATCGCGGGAGCCCGACCACAAGTCCCCCATGTCAGCCTCTGTCGTCGTCCGCTGCCTGTGGTATCTTAGCCGACCAGTCAGAGTGAGCCGGAAGAGAAGCAGCAGATGAGATTGGCCGATAAACGCATCCTGTTGGGTGTCAGCGGCGGGATCGCCGCCTACAAGAGTGCCGAACTGGTACGCCGCCTGAAAGATCAGGGGGCCGAGGTACGGGTGGTGATGACCCGTTCCGCCAAGGAGTTCATCACCCCGCTCACCCTGCAGGCCGTCTCCGGCCACCCGGTGGCCGACAGTCTGCTGGATCCCGCCGCCGAGGCGGGTATGGGTCACATCGAGCTGGCCAAGTGGGCCGATCTGGTGCTGATCGCCCCGGCCAGCGCCAACCTGATGGCCCGCATGGCCGCCGGCATGGCCGATGAGCTGCTGACCACCCTCTGCCTGGCCACGCCGGCACCGGTGGCGCTGGCACCCGCCATGAACCAGCAGATGTACCTCAACGCCGCCACCCAGGCCAACCTCAAGACCCTGGCCAGCCGCGGCATCCTGCTGTGGGGGCCGGATTCCGGCAGCCAGGCGTGCGGTGACGTAGGCCCGGGCCGGATGCTGGATCCCCTCGAACTGGTTGAGCGCTGCTGCCAGCAACTCGCCGCCGAGCCACTGCTGGCCGGGGTCAGGCTGTTGCTCACCGCCGGACCGACCCGCGAAGCGCTGGATCCGGTGCGTTATATCAGCAACCACAGCTCCGGCAAGATGGGCTACGCCATCGCCCGCGCCGCCCGTGAAGCGGGCGCCGAGGTGACTCTGGTGAGCGGCCCGGTGGCACTGGCCACCCCGGCGGGCGTCACCCGTGTTGACGTGGAGAGCGCTGAGCAGATGCATCAGGCGGTGATGAGCCGGGTCGGCCAGTGCGACCTCTTCATCGGCTGCGCCGCCGTCGCCGACTACCGCCCCGCGCAGGTAGCCAACCAGAAGATCAAGAAGACCGGTGACAACGACCAGATGCAGCTGACCCTGGTCAAAAACCCCGACATCATCGCCGCCGTGGGGGCTTTGTCAGACAAGCCCTTCACCGTCGGATTTGCCGCAGAAACCGTGGATGTGGAACAATACGCCCTCGACAAACTGCAGCGTAAGCGGCTGGACATGATCGCCGCCAACGACGTATCTCGTGCGGGCCAGGGCTTCAACGCCGATGACAACGCCCTGACCGTGTTCTGGCAAGGGGGTCAAGCCCCCCTGCCCCTGGCCGATAAGCTGACGCTGGCTCGTCATCTCATCGCCCTGATTGCAAACCACTACCGGCACTGAGCCAGTCAATCGACCACCTCCACTCCATTAAAAACGATTTATGACAACACAAATTGAACTGAAGATTCTGGATGCCCGCATCGGCACCGATTACCCGCTGCCCGCCTATGCCACACCGGGTTCCGCCGGCATGGATCTGCGCGCCCTGCTGGATGCCCCGCTGACCCTGGCCCCGGGTGATACCACCCTGGTACCGACCGGGCTGGCCATCCACATTCAGGATCCGGGCCTGTGTGCCACCATCCTGCCCCGCTCCGGCCTCGGTCATAAGCACGGCATCGTGCTGGGCAACCTGGTCGGCCTCATCGATTCCGACTACCAGGGCCAGCTGATGGTCTCGGTGTGGAACCGTGGCAATGACAGCTTCACCATGCAGCCCGGCGAGCGCATCGCCCAGCTGGTGATCATGCCGGTCGTTCAGGCCAGCTTCCAACTGGTCGATGAGTTCAATCAGAGCGAACGGGGTGAAGGCGGTTTTGGTTCTTCTGGTCGCCAATAACAGACCACACCAGCCCGCGCGGCGGTGCCTAATAACAGAATCAGGCCATTGTTTTTTTAGGGGAATCCATGGCAAGCAGTAATCAGAAACAGAGTCGGCGCGATCAGATCCTGCAGGCGCTCGCCCACATGCTGGAGACCAGCCCTGGCCAGCGCATCACCACGGCCCGTCTGGCGGCTGAGGTGGGGGTATCCGAGGCCGCTCTCTATCGACATTTTCCCAGCAAGGCGCGAATGTTCGAGGGGCTGATCGACTTTATCGAGGATTCCCTGCTGTCACGGGTCAACCTGATCATGGCCGAAGAGAAGGACACCATGGCCCGCTGCCACCACATACTGCAGCTGCTGCTGGTGTTTGCCGAGCGCAATCCCGGCATCACCCGCATCCTCAATGGCGATGCCCTGCTGGGTGAGCACGACCGGCTGCGGGATCGCATCAGCGTCCTGTTCGACAAGCTGGAGACCCAGATCAAGCAGGTGCTGCGCGAGAAACGACTGCGCGAAGGCCAGGGCTTCCAGCTCGACGAGACCATGTTGGCCAACCTGCTGCTGGCCTACACCGAGGGGCGTATCAGCCAGTTCGTCCGCTCCGAGTTCAAAATCAAGCCCACCGCCGGGTTTGAAGATCAGTGGCAGTTTATCCGCAGCCAGCTGCTACAGAGCTGACACGCTCAATTTGCAATCAGTAGCGGCAACGCCGCTCCAGACGGGTTGCAGTAAAGAGGGAGGCCTTGGCCTCCCTTGTTTTTTATGGCACAAAAGAAGCGATGAGCACCAGATGCGACCCGGATTGTCGCATTCCAGTGTTAGATTCATGCGTCATAAACCTTTTATCGCCTGACAGGACACCCTATGGAACCCGAAATCATCACCGAAGCGCAGACCTGGCTGGTCAACAACCAGGGCCTGCTGATCGAGTATGCCGTCAACATCGCGGCCGCCCTGATCACCCTGCTGGTCGGCTACATCGCCGCCAACCTCATCAGCAGCGCCGTGGTCAAGGTGATGCAGGCCCGCAAGCTGGACACCACTGTCACCCACTTCGTCGGCAGCATCCTCAAGTACGCCATCCTGGTGTTCGTGGTGATCGCCGCGCTGGGCCGGGTCGGGGTACAGACCGCCTCCTTCGTCGCCATCATCGGTGCCGCCGGTCTGGCCATCGGTCTGGCGCTGCAAGGTTCGCTCTCCAACTTCGCCGCCGGCTTCCTGCTCATCATCTTCCGCCCCATCAAGGCGGGTGAGTTCATCGAGGTGGCAGGCACCAATGGCGTGGTGCAATCCGTTCAGCTGTTCACCACTACCCTCACCTCCGGTGACAACAAGATGGTGGTGGTGCCCAACTCCGCCATCCTCAACGGCACCATCGTCAACTACTCGCGTATGGATACCCGCCGGGTCGACATGACCTTCGGCATCGGCTATGGCTCCGATCTGCGCAAGGCCAAGCAGATCCTGGAGCGGCTGGTCAGCGAAGAGCCGCGCATCCTCAAGGAGCCGGCCGCCACCATCGCCGTCGCCGCGCTGGCCGACTCCTCGGTCAATATCGTGGTGCGCCCCTGGGTCAAGACCGGCGACTACTGGGGAGTCTGGTTCGACTTCCACGAGAAGGTGAAGCTCACCTTCGATGCCGAAGGTATCGAGATCCCCTTCCCGCAGATGGTCATGCACATGCAAAAGCCGCAGGCCTGAGCCTTTTCCTGAATGACACAATGCCAGCCTCCGGGCTGGCATTGTCGTTTCCGGCCCCCTGACGGGCATAAAAAATCCGGCCACCCTGGGCCGGACTTTGTTTCAGCATGCCGGGACGTCGACTTACACCAGCCGACGAGCCACCCGGTTGAGCAGCGGTTGCACCAGCACATAGCCTCCCAGCACGGCACCGATCACCGCCAGCACCCGTAACGGCAAGGTAGGCGCCGCACTGGTCAGCACCATGGTCAGCAGGCCGATGAGGCCGGTGGCGATCAGGCTCAGAGCAAACAGGGACAACACAGCTTTCATAGCGATCTCCTCATTCCAGACAGTGGCCATCCCTGGGAGATCTCGTCCATTCGCTCATATGCTAGCCAGCCTCCACTACCAACAACTTGCGCCTGCGCATGAAATGAGCAAAAAGGCGCTTTTCGAATACTCTTTTGGCTGCCAGGCCAAACTGCCACCCCACTCGCTGCATCCCCTCCCCCTGAAAGCCCTTTCAGCGGCGGCAAGCCCGACCAAGTATGCGCAAACGCAAGATCCGGCCGCCATCAGTGACTCATAATCGCAGCGTTTTGGTTGTAAACTCGGTCGATGGCAGACAATTGGTAAAGCTCTGTTACACGGGCGGCGCAGCTGGCCCGGTATAATGCTCGAATAATAAGGTTTGGCGGGAGCCTTGCCTGCAAGGTTCATACACAACTTGGAAGACTGATAATCCTATGAAAAACATCAATCCAACCCAGACCCAGGCCTGGCAGGCACTGGAAGCCCACTTTGCAGCGAACAAAGAGACCCGGCTCAAGGATCTGTTTGCCCAGGATCCCCAGCGTTTCGACAAATTCTCCCTCACCTTCGGCGGCGACATCCTGGTCGATTACTCGAAGAACCTGATCACCGAAGAAACCCTCAAGTTGCTGGTAGATCTGGCCAAAGAGACCGATCTTCGCAGCGCGATCGACGCCATGTTCAACGGTGACAAGATCAACATGACCGAAGGCCGCTCGGTGCTGCACGTGGCCCTGCGCAACCGCTCCGACCGCCCCATCGAGAGCGATGGCAAGGACGTGATGCCGGAAGTGAACGCCGTACTGGCCAAGATGAAGGGCTTCTGCGAGAAGATCATCTCAGGCGAGTGGAAAGGCTACACCGGCAAGGCAATCCAGCACGTGGTCAACATCGGTATCGGTGGTTCCGATCTCGGCCCGGTGATGATCACCGAAGCGCTGCGCCCCTACAAAAACCACCTGCAGATGCACTTCGTCTCCAACGTCGATGGTACCCACATCGCCGAGACTCTGAAGAAGATCGATCCGGAAACCACCCTGTTCCTGGTGGCCTCCAAGACCTTCACCACTCAGGAGACCATGACCAACGCCCTGACCGCCCGCGACTGGTTCATCAAGATCGCCGGTGACAAGGCCCACGTTGCCAAGCACTTCGCTGCGCTCTCCACCAACGGCAAAGCCGTGGCCGAGTTCGGTATCGACACCAACAACATGTTCGAGTTCTGGGACTGGGTTGGCGGTCGCTACTCCTCCTGGTCTGCCATCGGCATGCCCATCGCCCTGTCCGTCGGTTTCGAGAACTTCGAAGCCCTGCTGCAAGGCGCCTTCGAGATGGACATGCACTTCGCCACTGCCTCCTATGAGCAGAACGTGCCGGTGCTGCTGGCGCTGATCGGCCTGTGGTACAACAACTTCTACGGTGCCGAGTCCGAAGCCATCCTGCCGTACGACCAGTACATGCACCGCTTCCCTGCCTACTTCCAGCAGGGCAACATGGAGTCCAACGGCAAGTACGTGGATCGCAACGGCAAGCCGGTTGACTACCAGACCGGCCCCATCATCTGGGGTGAGCCAGGCACCAACGGCCAGCACGCCTTCTACCAGCTGATCCACCAGGGCACCAAGCTGATCCCCTGTGACTTCCTGGCGCCGGCCATCAGCCACAACCCTATCGGTGACCACCACCCGAAACTGCTGGCCAATTTCTTCGCCCAGACCGAGGCGCTGGCGTTCGGCAAGAGCAAGGAACAGGTCGAAGCCGAGTTCCTGGCGGCTGGCAAAACCTTGGAGCAGGTCAAGGATCTGGTGCCGTTCAAGGTGTTCGAAGGCAACCGCCCGACCAACTCCATCCTGTTCAAGAGCCTGACCCCGAAAACGCTTGGCTCTTTGATTGCCATGTACGAGCACAAGATCTTCGTACAGGGCGCAATCTGGAACATCTTCAGCTTTGACCAGTGGGGCGTGGAGCTGGGCAAACAGCTGGCCAACAAGATCCTGCCGGAGCTCAACACCGATGCGGCGGTCACCAGCCACGACTGCTCCACCAACGGTCTGATCAACACCTGGAAAGCGTGGAAAGCCTGATTTAGCCGGCCTTTCTGAATGCAAAAGCCCCGCTCGATGAGCGGGGCTTTTTTGTGGCCGGATTTTCTGGCTGGCCGGTCGGGTGTCCAGCCCGACCGGCGACGAGGATCGTCATCCCCGCCCCTTCATCATCCTGCCCTATGCCGGCTTAACCGCCGACGGCGATGCGTTTCATGTCCTTCATGTAACCACGCAGTACCTGACCGATCGCTTCGATGGGGTGGTTGCGGGTCGCTTCGTTGGCCGCCAGCAGCGCCAGGTTGTCGACGCTCTGCCCTTCCGCCTTGCTGGCACCCAGGTCGCCCGCTTTCAGAGTCGGCATGAAGTGCTCGCGCAGCAAGGGCACGGCGGCGTTGGCGAACAGGTAGTTGCCGTATTCGGCGGTGTCGGAGATGACCACGTTCATCTCGTACAGACGCTTGCGAGCAACTGTGTTGGCGATCAGCGGCAGCTCGTGCAGGGATTCGTAGTAGGCAGACTCCTCATAGATGCCGGAGGCCACCATGGTCTCGAACGCCAGCTCGACACCCGCCTTGACCATGGCCACCATCACCACGCCATTGTCGAAGTACTCCTGCTCGGCAATCTTGCCTGCAAACGCCGGCGCGTTTTCGAAGGCGGACTTGCCGGTCTCTTCGCGCCAGCCGAACAGCTTGGCATCGTCTTCGGCCCAGTCGGCCATCATGCCGCGGGAGAACTCACCGGCGATGATGTCGTCCATGTGCTTCTCGAACAGCGGGCGCATCAGGGTCTTGAGCTGCTCGGAGAGCTCGAAGGCGCGCAGCTTGGCCGGGTTGGACAGACGGTCCATCATCAGGCTGATGCCGCCCTGCTTCAGGGCTTCGGTGATGGTCTCCCAGCCGAACTGGATCAGCTTGCCTGCATAGGCCTTGTCGGTCCCTTCGGCAACCAGCTTGTCGTAGCAGAGCAGGGAACCGGCCTGCAGCATGCCGCAGAGGATGGTCTGCTCGCCCATCAGGTCGGATTTCACTTCCGCCACGAAGGAGGACTCCAGCACCCCGGCACGGTCGCCGCCGGTGGCGGAGGCCCACGCCTTGGCGATGGCCATGCCTTCACCCTTGGGATCGTTCTCCGGGTGAACGGCGATCAGGGTCGGTACACCGAAGCCGCGCTTGTACTCTTCGCGCACCTCGGTGCCCGGGCACTTAGGCGCCACCATCACGACCGTGATGTCGGAGCGGATCTGCTGACCCTCTTCCACCACGTTGAAGCCGTGGGAGTAGCCCAGCGCAGCGCCCTGCTTCATCAGTGGCATCACGGTTTTGACGACGTCGGAGTGCTGCTTGTCCGGGGTCAGGTTCAGCACCAGATCGGCGGTAGGGATCAGCTCTTCATAGGTGCCGACCGCGAAGCCGTTGTCGGTGGCCTTCTGCCAGGAGGCGCGCTTCTCGGTGATTGCGGCCTTGCGCAGGGCGTAGGAGATGTCCAGCCCGGAGTCACGCATGTTCAGGCCCTGGTTCAGACCCTGGGCACCACAGCCCACAATCACCACCTTCTTGCCCTTCAGCACGTTGCAGCCGTCCGCGAACTCTTCGCGCTGCATGAAACGACACTTGCCCAGCTGGGCCAACTGCTGACGCAGGTTCAAGGTGTTGAAATAGTTAGCCATGGTGATTGCTCCGTTCGATTGATTCCATGCCGGATGGCGGCGTTGTCGAAACCACTATAGCGCGGGACACTTATTGCCTGAACTGATATATTCGAAACAGTACGTTGCAATAATTGAAACATTAACCCTTCATCATCGCCGTCAGGATCTAGTGGCAGATGCCAGCCGCCCAGGATCTCGGGCAGCGATGCCGCACCAAGAGTTGAAAAGATGGACCTTCGCAATCTCGAGCTGTTTCTCCACCTCGCCGACTCCCTCCACTTCGGCAAGAGCGCCGATGCCATGGCGGTCAGCCCCTCCACCCTCAGCCGCGCCATCCAGCGGCTGGAGCAGGAGACCGGCTGCGTGCTGTTCGAGCGGGACAACCGCTCGGTGCGACTCACCCCGGCGGGCGAGAAGCTGCGGGAATTTGGCGGCGCCCTGTTGCAGGAGTGGCGTCAGCTCAAGCAGGAGCTCAAACGCAGCGATGAGCCGCTGCAGGGTCGGTTGCGGGTGTTCTGCTCGGTCACCGCCAGCTACTTTCTGCTGCCCGAGGTACTGGAGCGCTTTCGCCGCCGTTATCCCCAGCTGGAGATCAAGCTGGAGACCGGCGATCCGGCGCTGGCGGTGGACAAGATCCTGGCCGACGAGGCCGATCTCGCCATCGCCGCCCGCCCGGATGCCCTCTCCGCCAAGCTGGAGTTTGCCAGCCTGCAGCAGGTGCCGCTGGTGTTCATCGCCCCTCGCACCGCACCGCAGCAGAGCCAGTGGTTCTCTCAGGGAGAGCCAGACTGGGAGCGGCTGCCGCTGATCCTCTCGGAGCAGGGGCTGGCCCGCAAACGTTGCGATCAGTGGCTGCGCAACAAGGGGATCGCCCCCAACATCTATGCCGAAGTGGCGGGCAACGAGGGGATTGTCGCCATGGTGGCGCTCGGCTTCGGAGTGGGGCTGGTGCCGGCGGCGGTGATCGACCACAGCCCCATGGGCGAAAAGGTGCGCATCGTCGAGCCCAAGCCGGCGCTCAAACCGTTCGATGTCGGCATCGCCGTGCTCAAGAAGCGGCTGGAAGAGCCGCTGATCCGCGCCTTCTGGGATACGGCACGGGGCCAGGGCTCACTGCGCTGACACGGCGGGCAGCGCCGGAGCATAAATGAGCGAGGGATCCTGCATCATGGCGCGGCTGCCGGCCGGCAGATCCGGATTGCTCAGCTCCAGCATCACCCGCCGATCGAGCTGCAGCCGCCGGATGGTGCTGCCAAAACCCGCCTCGAATACCCGCTCATAGTCACCGGACTGACGGGCTCGCTGCAGGCCGAGCTCGATGCGCTTGGCCAGTTCCGGGTACTTGGGGGAGACGAAGAACAGCAGCGCCAGCGGATAGCGAAACACCAGGTGCGGCTCGATGGCCAGCTCAGGGTGCTGCTTGAGCTCCTCCTCGATCTCGATGACCGAACGCAAGAAGCAGTCGAAGCGCTGCTTGCGCAGCATGTTGAACAGGGCGTCGTAGAGGCTGCCCACCACCACGTTGAGGCCGTTCTCCTTGAGCAGACGGGTATCAGGCCAGGATCTGTGCTGGCCGATGCGAAGCCCGGCCTGCTGCCAGTCGGCCAGCGATCGTATGTTGGCGAACCGCCCCTCGTCCCCCTGCCGAATGAGGCACACCCGCCAGCCCAGCAACCCTTTTGCCAATGGAACATGGATGGCCAGCAGGGTACGCTCGCGCTCCTCGTCGGGGGCAAACACCCCGATCTGCACCAGCTCGCCGCTTTGCAACTCCTTGACCGCCCGTCCCTGCTCCATCGGCGGGCTGGCAATCAGCCGATAGGGACCGTATTCGGGTACGGTCAGATCGAGCGAGAGTCGCAGCAGACCGGCCACGGCGGGATTGGGATGGTCCAGCAGCAGGTTCCAGGCCCTGATGGGCACTTCTGCCGCCGCCACGCTGCCGGCAAACAACATGACGCAACACAACCAGATCCTGATCATCGCGCACCTCCCCCTCCATCCATTCACTATAACCTCAGTCCTGGCCCCCTTGATGCAAGACGCCGCAGATGTGTGAGCCACTTCGTGTCAAATCTGACACTGGTCAGCCTGAGGAGCGATTCACCGACTAGACTGGATGTTCAGCCTGAATGGAACAAGGAGCCGCGCCATGATGCCCCATCTGATCGAAATCAACAGCTCGCTGCTGTTCGATGAGTACCTGCAGAGCCTGGGAGTACCGCAAACACAGCTTGATCAGGAGCAGGATATCTATCTGCAGGAGCGCCATCTGGCTGCGGTACGCCAGATCCAGGGTGAGCTGAAGTTTTACCTGCGAGCCAGCGCTCTGACCAGGCAGTGATCCGCAACCGGTCACAGAACCGGCGCTGAAAGCGTATTACACTGGCACCATCCGCCACCCACGGGAGTGCCCATGAAACCAAGCGGCCTGGATCGGCTCTTCAAACCCCAGTCAATCGCCGTCATCGGTGCCTCAACCGACCCGCAGAAGGCGGGTCACGTGGTGATAAGACACCTGCTCGCGGGCCAGTTCAAAGGCCCCATCCTGCCAGTCAGCCCGCACAGCAAGGCCGTTGCCGGCGTGTTGGCCTATGCCGATATCGACAGCCTGCCGCTGGCCCCGGATCTCGCCATCGTCTGTACCCGGCGGGAACGGGTATTGACCCTCATCGAAGCGCTTGGCAAGCGTGGAACGGGCGCCGCCATCATACTGGCGGCAGACTTCACTGTGCCGGAGCGGGAGCAACTGCAGCAGCTCAGCCGGCAATACGGCATCCGCCTGCTCGGCCCCAACAGCATGGGGATGCTGCTGCCGGGCCAGGGCATCAATGCCAGTTTCTCGCCGATTGCCGCCAAGCCCGGTCAGGTTGCCTTTCTCTCCCAGTCGGCCGCCGTCAGCACCACCATCCTGGATTGGGCCAAGCAACATGAGCTCGGCTTCTCGGCCTTCATCTCCCTTGGCGATCACTGCGACATCAACTTCGGCCAGCTGCTGGATCAGCTCTCCCGCGACAGCGTGACCCGCGCCATCCTGCTCTACATGGACAAGCTGCAGGACGCCCGCCATTTTCTCTCGGCCGCCCGCGCCGCCTCCCGCAACAAACCCATCCTGGTGCTCAAGAGCGGCCGCCATGAGCCGGACAACGGGCTCGACAACGTCTATGACGCCGCTATCCGTCGGGCCGGCATGCTGCGGGTGCGGGATACCCACGAACTGTTTGCCGCCGTCGAAACCCTGAGTCACTCCTTGACCCTCAAGGGGGAGCGGCTCGCCATCATCTCCAATGGCCGTGGCTTGGCCAACATGGCGATCGACAAGTTGCTGGAGCGGGGCGGCAAGCTGGCGATGCCGCCTCGGGACATCGGCAGCGATGCCGACATCAATGACTATCAGCAGGCTCTCGACGACCTGCTGCAAGGGGATGAGGCTGACGCCATCCTGCTCATCCATGCCCCTTCACTCACCGCCCGTGGCGCCGCCCTGGCGCGCAGTCTGATCGGCTACGTCAAACAGCATCCCAGGGCCAGACGCTTCAATATTCTCACCAACTGGGCGGGGGAATATTCCGCCCAGGAGGGGCGTCGTCTGTTCAGCGAGGCAGGCTTCCCCACCTACCGCACCCCGGAGAGCGCGGTCGCCGCCTTCATGCACATGGTGGAATACCGGCGCAACCAGAAGCAGCTGATGGAGACCCCCGCCTCCCTGCAGGGTGACAGGCTCAATCTCGAGCTGTGCCAACAGTTGATTCGACAGGCGCTGGAACGCAAACAGCTCACCCTCGACACCCATCTGGCACACCCCATTTTGCAGGCCGCTGGGCTTTCCACCCTGCCGACCTGGATCGTCTCCGATGCCATCGAAGCCACCCTCACCGCGGAGCAGATCGGCTATCCGGTGGCAGTCAAGCTGCGCTCGCCGGACATCCTTCACAAGTCGGCGGTACACGGCGTCATGCTCAACCTGCGGACCTCGGCCGAAGTCGCCCAGGCTGCGGATGCCATTCTGGATCGAGTCAGGCAGCACGATCCCGGCGCCCGTATCGAAGGCCTGCTGGTGCAGCGCATGGCGCGCCGTAGTGGGGGGCTGGAGCTGCGGATTCGGCTGCAACAAGACCCCGTATTCGGCCCCGTCATCCTGCTTGGCGAGTCAGGCGCCGAGCCGCAGGAGATGATGGCGGCCTTGCCGCCGCTGAACCAGGCACTGGCACGCTACCAGATCATCGGGGCGCTCAAGAGCCGCAAGATCCGCGAGCAGGCCAGCCCGGAGCGACTCGATATCGATGCCCTCGGCCAGGTGTTGTGCCAATTGTCGGAGTTGCTGCTCGCCTTCCCCGAGATCCAGCAGCTGGATCTGCACCCACTGCAGGCCTGCGGTGCCGAAATGGTGGTACTGGATGCCAGCCTGACTCTGCAACCTGCTGAAGAAGGCCGCTGCAGACTGGCTATCCGCCCCTATCCCACCGAACTGGAAGAGGGGGCCTGGCTCAAGGATCAGAGCCATGTGCTGCTCCGCCCGATCCGGCCGGAGGATGAACCGGCACACAAGCAGTTTGTACTCAAGGTATCGGACGAAGACAGGTACAAGCGCTTCTTCGCCGATGTGGGGGAGCTGGGACATGAAGAGCTGGCCCGCATGACCCAGATCGATTACGACCGGGAGATGGCGTTTGTCGCCGTGGGGCAGGATGGTCCGTTCGACCAGCAGATCCTGGGGGTAGTACGCGCCATTTCCAACCCGGACCTGTCTGATGCAGAGTTTGCCATCCTGGTGCGTTCCGACCTGAAAGGATTGGGGCTTGGCAAGCTGATGATGGAGAAGATAGTGCGCTATGCCAGAGAACGCGGCATTGGCCAGCTGTCGGGCATGACCATGCCCAGCAACCGCGGCATGATCAACCTGGCCAAACGGCTTGGCTTCAAGATCGATATCCAGCTGGAAGATGGGGTGGTCAACATGGAGCTGCCCTGCGCCAGTCAAGGGCAGACATAAAGCAGAGAAATCAGCAGTTTATAGCCATAAATTGCTGATTTTGGAAAATAAAAAACCCCGCTCGATGAGCGGGGTTTCTCGTGTTGGGTGCCTGGCAGTGTCCTACTCTCGCATGGCGAATGCCACACTACCATCGGCGCTACCGCGTTTCACTTCTGAG
>NZ_JAPCIV010000039.1:0-42503 GCF_027707585.1 Aeromonas sp. QDB39
TTAGAAAGCCCCAAGTGTAACTATCACCTGGGGCTGGGGAAGTTGTGGCCTAATGGCTTATTTGGGCAACAACGCCAGTCGATGCCCCATGCCAGCCTGGACCAGATCATCCGGGCCGCCACCCTGGCCGGGGCCCACGACTTCATTCTGCGGCTGCCCCTTGGTTACGACACCGTGCTGGCGGAGGGGGGCAGCTCGCTCTCCGGCGGTCAGCGCCAGCGCATCGCCATCGCCCGCACCCTGCTGGCCGACCCCAGGATCCTCATCTTCGACGAGGCCACCAGTGCCCTCGACGATGAGTCCCAGGCGCTGATCCAGCGCAACATGCGCCAGATCGCCTGTGGCCGTACCGTCATCACCATCGCTCACCGACTCTCCACCGTACGCCAGTGCGACCGCATCATCGTCCTGCAGCGCGGCAAGATCGTCGAGCAGGGCGACCACGCCAGCCTGCTGGCGCGAGGAGAGCACTACGCCCGGCTGTGGCGACTGCAGCAGGACTTGCACGAGGAGACCCCATGAATCTGCGTACCTGGCTGGCCCGCTTTCGCCAACCCCGTCCACCCCGGCAGGCGGATACCCACTACGGCTTTCTGCCAGCCCACCTGGCGCTGGCCGAGACGCCCCCCTCTCCCTTTGCCCGCATCACGGCGCTGACCCTCAGTGCCGGCGTGCTGCTGACCCTGCTGTGGGCCTGCTGGGGCGAGCTCGACATCCAGGCCACCGCCAGCGGCCGCCTGCTGGTGCTTGGCCGCAGCCAGATGATCCAGTCCTACGAGCAGGCCAGAGTGGTGAGCATCCACGTGGAAGATGGTCAGGCGGTTGCCGCCGATGCGCCGCTGCTGACCCTCAATACGCTGGGAGTCAGTCAGGATCTGAGCCGCTTGCGCCAGCAGCAGGCGTTCCAGTACCAGACGTTGATCCGCTACCAGTCGCTCTATCGTGACCAGGCCCCCGACCAGCATCCGGACTATGTCAGGCTCACGCCGGAGCAGCAGCAGGCGCTGGTGGAAAACTACCAGAGCGAACTGCACGAATTTCACAGCACCCTCGGCAACCTGCAGGCCGAGCTCGGGGTCAACCAGGCCAACCAGGCCGCCAGACGGGGCGACATGGCATCTCTCACCACCCTGCTGGCCAACATCCGCCCTCGCCTGCAGGCCCGTCAGACCCTGAGCCAATCCCAGGCCATCTCCCGGGTGGAGTATCTGGAGCAGGAAAAAGAGCTGCTGGAGACCCAGCGCCAGCTCGCCCAGCAGCGGGCCGAGCTCGAGGTGCTGCAATCCCAGCAGCAGAGCCTGCAGGAGCGGCTGGCCGGCTTCAAGGCACAAAAGCAGCGGGAGTGGATCGAGAAACGCCAGCAGGCCAGGCTGCAGCTGACCGCCATCGAGCAGGAGCTCGCCAAACTGCGCGAACGGGAGCACCTGGAGGTGATCCGCGCCCCCGTGGCCGGCACGGTACAGCAGCTGGCCATTCACACCCAGGGCGCCGTAGTGCAACCGGCCCAGCAGTTGCTGGTGATCGTGCCCAACGAAGGGGTGCAGCTCGCCGAGGTGAAGATCCTCAACAAGGACATCGGCTTCGTGCACGAGGGGCAGGCGGTGAGCATCAAGGTGGATGCCTTCCCCTACACCCGCTACGGCACCATAGATGGCGAGCTGGTGAGCGTGTCGCGCGACGCCACCGCCGATGAGCAGCTGGGGCTGGTCTTTGCCGCCAGGGTCAAGCTGAGCCAGGGCGAGATGCTGATCGATCAGCAGCCCGTCAAACTCACCCCCGGCATGTCGGTGGTGGCGGAGATCAAGACCGACCGGCGCCGGGTCATCGACTATCTGCTGAGCCCCATTCGCGAGTATCAGGCCGAGGCGCTGCGGGAGCGATGACAATGACACACGCGTTGCCGGCCCGCGAGGCCCCCGTGAACGAGCCCCCCCCCATCGCCAATGGCGCCCTCGCAGCCCTCACCCACGCGGCGCACCAGCTGATGCTGACGGCCGATGCAGAACAGCTGGCCCACGCCCTGGGTTGCGATCTGGCACCGCCCGACCTGACGGTGCGGGAAGCCGCTGCCCATCTTGGCCTGCGCAGCGCCCTGTCGCAGGGGCCGGGCTGCCCGCTCGCGGCGCTGCCGCTGCCGGCCTTGCTCAAGCGGGATGGCCGCTGGTACACCATCACCGCCATCACGCCAGAGGGCTGGCAGCTGTTTGATCCCGCCAGCGGCAGCAGCGGGCAGCAACCGCTGCCGAGCCAGGCCGAGGCGGCGCAGTGGCACTTTTTGTTGCTGGCCCAGCAGGATCTCACCCCGGCCGAGGTCAAATTCGGGCTGGGCTGGTTCAGCCCGGCGGTGCTGCGCCAGCAGAAACAGCTGCGGGACGTCTTCTGTTTCGCCATCCTGCTGCAGCTCATCGCCCTCGCCAGCCCGCTGCTGTTCGAGAACATCATCGACAAGGTGCTGGTGGGGCGCAGCCTTGGCAGCCTGCACGTGCTGGCCCTGGCCATGGTGGCACTGGCCTGCGCCGAGCCGCTCTACGGCTTTCTGCGCGGCCAGGTGTTCGGTCACCTGGCCAACCAGGTCAATGCCGAGCTCTCCGGCAAGCTCTATCGCCATCTGGTCGGCCTGCCCATCGGCTACTTCAAAGCCCGCCAGACCGGCCAGATCATCGCCCGGGTCAAGGAGATGGCCCAGATCCGCCAGTTCCTCACCGGCTCGACCCTGATGCTGGTGCTGGATCTGCTGTTCATCCTGCTGTTCGTCGGGGTCATGTTTCACTACGCCCCGCGCCTGACCGCCTGCGTGCTGGGCTCGCTGCTGATCTACTTCCTGCTCTGGCTGCTGATAGGGCCGCTGGTGCGCAGAAAGGTCGAGGCGGAGTATCAGGCGGATGCCGATGCCACCAGCTTTCTGACCGAGGCGGTCACCGGCATCGAAACCATCAAGACCACGGCCACCGAACGCCGCTTCTACCAGGAGTGGCAGCGCCTGCTGGCACGCCAGCTCAGGCGCGGTTTTCAGGCCAAAAAGGTGGGGTTGGCGGCTGGCCAGGGCATCGACCTGGTGCAAAAACTCACCGCCGCCCTGCTGCTCTGGCTCGGGGTCGGCGAGGTACTGAACGGTCGCATGAGCCCGGGGGAACTGGTCGCCTTCAACATGCTGGCCGGCCACGTCACCCAGCCGGTGCTGCGCCTGGCCCAGGTGTGGCAGGATTTTCAGCACACCCTGATTGCCCTGCGCCGGGTCGGCGACATCCTCGACGAGGCCCCGGAGCATGGCAACAACGGGCTCGCCTCCGTGCCCGCCCTCAAGGGGGCCATCGAGTTTCGCCACATCCGTTTTCGTTACCAGCCGGATGCCCCCGAGGTGCTGGCCAACCTCTCCCTCACCATTGAGCCGGGGCAGTTCATCGGCATCACGGGGCCATCCGGCTGCGGCAAGAGTACCCTGACCCGTTTGCTGCAGCGGCTCTATGTGCCCCAGCACGGTCAGGTACTGGTGGACAACATGGATCTCGCCATCGCCGATCCCGTCTCCTTGCGCCGCAACATGAGCGTGGTGCTGCAGGAGAGCGTGCTGTTCTCCGGCACCATCGCCGACAACATCCGCATCTGCTGCCCCGATGCCAGCCAGGCCGAGCTGGAGCAGGCGGCGCAGCTGGCCGGTGCCCTCGCCTTCATTCGCGAGCTGCCCCAGGGCTTCGAGCAACAGGTGGGAGAGAAGGGAGCCCGCTTGTCGGGCGGGCAGCGCCAGCGCATTGCCCTGGCCCGCGCCCTGCTGGTCAACCCCAGGATCCTGCTGCTCGACGAGGCCACCTCGGCCCTCGACTATGAGTCGGAAGCGGCCATCATGGCCAACATGGCGGCCATCCGCCGCGGCCGCACCCTCATCAGCATCGCCCATCGCCTCAATACCCTGCGCGAGGCGGACCGCATCCTGGTGATGGAGGCAGGGCAGATAGTGGAGTCGGGCAGCCATGATGAACTGCTGGCCCGCGAGGGGCTCTATGCCAGGCTGTGGCGTCAGCAGACCGGTGCTGAGACGAGTCAGGCCCTGGCTCACACAGGCTAGGGAGCGGCTAATGATGGGGTGGTGAGTAATGGCGGGCTGATTCAGTCCCGATACAGCCAGGGCTGTTAGGATCCGGATTGACTCTCCCCGTCATAAGCCCTCTAATTGACAGCCTGGATCCCCATGATCGCGCACCTTATGAAAATATTGTTGGTCGAAGACGACAAGCTGCTCAATCACCACCTCAGCACCCTGCTGACCGAAGCCCAGAATCAGGTACACAGCACCGACAGCGCCCAGGTGGCACTGCATTACGCCGCCGACTATCCCATCGACGTGGCCATCATCGATCTGGGCCTGCCGGACATGGACGGTTTGCAACTCATCCGCCAGCTGCGCGAGCAGCAGATCCCCTTCCCCATCATCGTATTGACCGCCCGCGGCAACTGGCAGGACAAGGTGGAGGGGCTGGAAGCCGGGGCGGACGACTACCTGGTCAAGCCGTTCCAGAAGGACGAGCTGCTGGCCCGCCTCAACGCCCTGGTGCGCCGCAGCGCCGGCTTCATCTCCCCCAGGGTCAAGGCCGGCGACTACGAGCTGGATCTCTCCCGCAAGGAGCTGACCATCGCCGGCACCCCGGTGGTGCTCACCAGCTTTGAATACCTGATCCTCGAATACCTGATGCGAAACGCCCGCCAGGTGGTCTCCAAGCAGCAGCTGCTGGATCAGCTCTATGGCGACGGCGAGGGGGACCCCAACACCATCGAGGTGATGGTGAGCCGGCTGCGCAAGAAGCTGGATCCGGAGGGGACCATCCAGCCCATCTCCACCATCCGCCGCCAGGGTTACATCTTCAACCTGTCGTGCAACTGATGGACGTTCGTCTGCTGCGCCCCATGCGCTTCATCCGCCGCTCGCTGCACATCAAGCTGATGCTGAGCGCCATGCTGGTCATCGCGCTCATCATGGCCTTCTCGGTCTACATCCTCTATCTGGGTCACACTGAGGAGCAGGCCCAGAAGGCCAGCACCCGCATGCAGGAGAACCTCTCCAAGCTGTTCTCCTCCAAGCTGCCGGACGCCCATGCCACCACGGATCTGGGTCGGATCACCCCGGATGCCGTCGACCCCAATCTGGATACCCTGATCTGCCGGGCCGATGGCCAGCTGAGCTGGTCCAGCATGCACATGCCGGAGGTGATCCAGGCCAGGGACACCATCTGTCAGGATCTGATGAAGTATCTGGGCGGGCTGGATCAGGACTACTTCTTCAAGCGTCACACCATCAAGAACGGCGAGAGCTACTTCATCTACAGCCTGCGCTTTTTGCGCAATCACGGCGACGGCCCCACCACCTATTACGTGGTGATGGTCGATTCGGCCAAGCGCTACCTGGCCCAGACCCGCGATTACCTCTACCAGTGCATCCGCCAGGCCCTGCTCGCCTACTCCCTGCTCGGCGCCTTGCTGCTGCTCACCAGCTTCTGGAGCCTGGGCTCCTTGCGCACCATGGCGCGCCAGATGGACGAGATCCGGGCCGGCAAGCGGGAGGCGCTCTCCAACGACTATGAGCGGGAGCTGACGCCGCTGACCGAGTCGGTCAACCAGCTGCTGGAGAACGAACGCCAGCAGACCCAGCGCTACCAGCACGCCCTCAACGATCTGGCCCACAGCCTGAAAACTCGGCTGGCGCTGATCCAGATGACGGCGCAGGAGGTCAAGCTGGGGCGCGACATCCACGACAACATCAATGAGCAGATCCTGACCATGGATCAGATCATCCAGTACCAGCTGCGCCGCGCCGTCACCGGCCGCAAGCGCCTCGCCAGCAAGGGTACCGAGCCGGTGCCCCTCATCGAGAAGCTGCTGGCCAGCCTCGCCAAGGTCTATCGCCACAAGAAGCTGCAGACCCGCTTCAAGTTCGATGACGACGTCTTCTTCGCCGGCGAACAGGGGGACTTGATGGAGCTGATGGGCAACCTGCTCGACAACGCCTTCAAGTTCGCCATCAGCGAGATCAAGGTGACGGTGAGCCGCCGGCTCGACCGGCTGCGGATCGAAATCGAGGACGACGGCCCCGGCATCGACCCCGGCAAGTCGCAGCAGATCTTCCAGCGCGGGGTACGCGCCGACAGCTCCCCCGGCCAGGGCATCGGGCTGGCGGTGGTCACCGAAATTGTGCACAGCTACGGCGGCCAGATCATGGTGGATGAGTCCCCGCTCGGGGGCGCCCGCTTCACCCTCGACCTGCCCTGAGCCCATCCCGGCCCACACACTGCGCCTGCCACCCGGCAGGCGCAGTGTATTGCGGCGCAGGCCCATCCTTGCGCAGAGGACGACATCCCCATCCAGCCGGCAAACCGCAGGCATAAAAAAACCGGCCGCGAGGGCCGGTGAAACAGTTCAGGCTTGTCAGGTGACAAACGCACCCAGCGGATGAAGACAAGTCCCAACTCCTTATGGAGCCCTGCCTTCTTGAGTACGTGTTGACACTCTACGCCATGGTCACTGAATCAAGGCTGAACCATGGCCGATCCGTCCCCCGGCAAGCCGCCTGCTTATAGCTTGATGCCGAGCGACTGGCGCAGATAGGCGCCGGCACCGAGCAGACCCGGCCCCTCGTGGGTGATGAGGAAGACGGGGATATCCTTGAGGTAGGATTTGAAACGCCCCTTGTCTTCGAAGGCCACCCGAAAGCCCGAGCCGATGAAGAACTCCTGAAAGCGCGGCACTATGCCACCGGCGATGTAGACGCCGCCGAAGGTGCCCATGTTGAGCGCCAGGTTGCCGGCAAAGCGGCCCATCAGCACGCAGAACAGGCTCAAGGTACGGCGGCAGTCCAGGCACTCGCCCGCCAGCGCGCGCTCGGTGATGTCCTTGGGTTCGAACGCCTGCGGCTCGCGGCCGTCGGATTTCACCAGACCACGGTAGATGTTGACGAGGCCGGGGCCGGAGAGCAGCCGCTCGGCCGAGACGTGGCCCAGCTCGGCGCGCATCACCTGCAGCACCGCATCCTCTTCTTCGCTGTTGGCGGCAAAGTCCACGTGGCCGCCCTCGCCCGGCAGACTCAGCCACTGCTCGCCGGTGTGCACCAGGTGGGCCACGCCAAGACCGGTGCCGGCGCCATAGATGGCGATGGGCTTACCAGCTACGGGCGCCGCGCCTCCCAGCTGGATGCAGTCAGCCGCGTCCAGCACCGGCACTGCCATGGAGACGGCGGTAAAATCGTTGATCACCTGCAACCGGCTCAGGCCCAGGTTGGCCTGCATCTCGCTGATGGAAAACTCCCAGCTGTGGTTGGTCATGGCGACCCAGTCGCCGTTGATGGGGCAGGCGATGGCGATGCAGGCTTCGCCCACCTGCACCTTGTGTTCATCCAAATAGAGGCGAACCACGGCTTCCAGACTGGGATGGGCCAGCCCGGAATAGGTCTTGGCCTGGGAAATGGTGCCGGTTGCCAGCTCGCACAGGGCCAACCGGGCATTGGTGCCGCCTACGTCGCCGACCAGCGCATGGGTATGCTGCATAAAACAACTCCTTCGTTACTGGGGTCGGGGCGGCCGTTACCGTCCCGCACTTATTATTTGGTGCCAATTCTACCCGAGCCCCTCCCCTTGCGGCGCGTTTGATGGGTGCAACTGTGCGCCCGCTCACAGTGTTGTTGCTTTGCAACATTTGTAAGCGCTTTCACGGAATGACTGGAAGTTTGTAACCAAAACAACGAAATAATTAGACATGAGTCATACTTTGCAGGGCCGAGATTAGTTTCGATAAGAGCTTGTCTTGTATAGTCATCAAGTTGATTGGAAACCTGCTTAGCCATGAATTTAGTGCAAAGACACTGAAGCTAAATTACAAAAACGCCTGGTGGTGATGATGAATACCCTTGATAAAATTACTAATAATTTGGAAAGTTTCAGTAAATCAGAGCGTAAAGTCGCCGAGGTCATCCTGGCCTCCCCGCAGACGGCCATCCACTCCAGTATCGCCACCCTCGCCAAGATGGCTGACGTCAGCGAGCCGACCGTCAACCGTTTCTGCCGCCGTCTCGATACCAAAGGCTTTCCCGATTTTAAACTGCATCTGGCCCAGAGCCTGGCCAACGGCACGCCCTATGTGAACCGCCACGTGGAGGCGGAAGACGGGCCCGATACCTATACCGCCAAGATCTTCGAATCCACCATGGCCTGCCTCGATGCCGCCAAGAACAGCCTGGACATCTCCGCCATCAATCGCTGCGTCGATATCCTGACCCAGTCCAAGAAGATCAGCTTCTTCGGCCTCGGCGCCTCTTCCGCCGTCGCCCGCGATGCCCAGAACAAGTTCTTCCGCTTCAACATCCCGGTGGTGAGCTTCGATGACATCGTCATGATGCGCATGAGCTGCATCAACAGCAGCGAAGGGGACGTGGTGGTGCTCATCTCCCACACCGGCCGCACCAAGGCGCTGGTGGAGATTGCCGCGCTGGCCCGCGAGAACGATGCCACCGTGATCGGCATGACCGCCAAGGACTCCCCGCTGGCACGCGAGTGCAACCTGGTGCTCTCCATGGACGTGCCGGAAGACACCGACGTCTACATGCCGATGGCATCGCGCATCGCCCAGCTCGCCCTGGTGGACGTGCTGGCGACCGGTTTCACCCTGCGCCGCGGCATGAAATTTCGCGAAAACCTGAAGAAAGTCAAAGAAGGTTTGCGCGAATCCCGCTTTGATACACCCCACTCTTCGTAAGCAGCGGGGGCCTCGGCCCCCGGCTGTCTCTGCCACCTTCCTTGGTGTAGTATTGTAATTTAGTAACAAAAGCCACCCAGATGGCTTGCAAGCGGGTGCAATGGGTCATGCGCTTGACGGGGCAGTATCTCAAGTCATATCAACTTCAAAACTGGAGTCTTTCATGCCAAGACGTACAAAGATTGTAACCACACTCGGTCCGGCCACCGATCGCGAAGGGATCCTCGAGGGGATCATCCGTGCCGGCGCCGACATGGTGCGGATGAACTTCTCCCACGGCACTGCTGAAGACCACATCCTGCGCGCCAACCAGGTGCGTGACATCGCCGCCAAGCTGGGTCGTCACGTCGCCATCATGGGCGACCTGCAGGGCCCCAAGATCCGCGTTTCCACCTTCAAGGACGGCAAGATCTATCTGGCCGTCGGCGACAAGTTCATCCTCGATGCAGCCCTCGGCAAGGGTGAAGGCTGCCAGGAGCAGGTCGGCATCGACTACAAGAGCCTGCCGGGCGACGTGATCGCCGGCGACATCCTGCTGCTGGACGACGGTCGCGTGCAACTGAAGGTGGAGCAGGTCGAAGGCACCCGCATCCACACGACTGTCACCGTGGCCGGTCCGCTCTCCAACAACAAGGGCATCAACAAGAAGGGTGGCGGTCTCTCCGCCCCGGCCCTGACCGAGAAAGACAAGGAAGACATCAAGACCGCCGCCCGCATGAACGTGGACTACCTGGCCGTCTCCTTCCCCCGTTGCGGCGATGACCTGCGCTACGCCCGCGAGCTGGCCCGTGAAGCTGGCTCCAACGCCAAGATCGTGGCCAAGGTCGAGCGCGCCGAAACCGTCGCCACCGACGAGGCGATGGAAGACATCATCCTCGGCTCCGATGCCGTCATGGTGGCCCGTGGTGACTTGGGTGTCGAAATCGGCGATCCCGAGCTGGTCGGCGTGCAGAAGAAACTCATTCGCCACTCCCGCCGTCTGAACCGTGTGGTCATCACCGCCACCCAGATGATGGAGTCGATGATCAACGCGCCGCTGCCGACCCGCGCCGAAGTGATGGACGTGGCCAACGCCGTGCTCGACGGTACCGATGCGGTGATGCTCTCCGCCGAGACCGCCGCCGGTCAGTTCCCCATCGAGACCGTCACCTCCATGGCCAGCGTCTGCGTCGGTGCCGAGAAGCACCCGAGCCTGAACGTCTCCAACCACCGCATGAGCTACACCTTCACTTCGGTGGAAGAGGCCGTCGCCATGTCCACCATGTATGCAGCCAACCACTTGGAAGGGGTCAAGGCGATCGTGGCGCTGACCGAATCGGGCACCACCCCGCTGCTGATGTCCCGCATCAGCTCCGGCCTGCCGATCTTCGCCATGTCACCGCACAACAAGACCCTGGCCTGGACCAACCTCTACCGCGGCGTCACCCCGGTGCTGTTCGACGGCGACGAGACCAAGCCGGTCTACGAGGTGTGCCGCGACGCGCTGGACGTGCTCAAGGCCAAGGGACTGCTGCAAAGCGGCGACATGGTGTTGCTGACCCACGGCGACAAGATGGAAACCGTCGGCAGTACCAACACCTGCAAGGTGATGATGGTCGAGTAATCGCCCTTCACCGGCACCAAAAACGGCTCCCGCAGGAGCCGTTTTTTTATGGCGAAACCGCCGCCTCAGCCGCGAAACAGTTCGACCTTGTCGCCATCCTGCAAGCTGCCGGCGCCGCGCACCACCACCCTGTCCCCCTGCTTGAGCGCCCCGCTCACCGCCACCTGCCGGCTGTCGCCAAACAGCACAGTCACCGGCACCCGGTTCACCGTCAGCTCCTCGCCGCGCTGCTCCACCTGATAGACCACGCTCCCCTCGGTGTTGAGCACCAGGGCATCGCGCGGCAGCAGCATGGTCTGCTGCTCCGCCAGCGGCAGCGCCACCCGCACCGGCGAGCCGATGATGAAGCGGCCCGCTTCGGGCTTGAGGCGCAGCTCGATGAGGCGCGACTTGGGATCGGCGCTCGCCGCCCGCTGGTAATAGACACCGTGGCCGCTGAGCTGCTCCCCTTCCACCCGCAGCCGGGTCTGGGGTGCCAGCTGGCCGGCCCAGACGATGGGGGCCTGCAGCCGGATGTCGGGCTGATCGGGGTTGACCAGCTCCAGCGCCTGCTCGCCGGCATCCACGTGCTCCCCCGGCTGGATGAAGTGGTTGTTCACCACCCCGTCGAACGGGGCAAAGATGTGGCTTCTGCGCAGCTGCTCCTCAATCTGGCGCACCTGTACCCGCGCCAGCCGCTCGGCCAGTTCAGCCTGCTCCACGTCGTAGCGCGCCTTGTCATACTGGCTCTGGGAGGTGCTCTTCTGGCGGTGCAGCGTCGCCAGCCGGCCAAACTCGGCGCGAGCAAAGCGCACGTTGCTCTCCCACTTGGCCTGCTCGGCCTGGGCCTGCTCCAGCGAGAGCCGCAGCGCCGCACTGTCGAGGCGCAGCAGCTCATCCCCCTTGCTGACCCGGCTGCCGAACTCGGCGATCCACTCCACCCGGCCGCTCACCTCGGCGCTGAGCGCCGCCTGCTGGCGGCTCGCCACCGTGCCGCTGACCCAGATGCTGGCCGCCGCCTCCCCCCGGGTCACGTCCGCCAGGGTCACCATCTTGCCCTGGGCCAGCGCGGGGAACACGCCCCCCGCCAGCAGCGCCGCGCCCACTACCATCCTTGTAAAACCGTGTGTCATCGATGAGCTCCTTGCTCAGGCCCGCTGGCGCAGGGCGAGCGGTGATTCGACCCGCTCTCCCAGTCGCAGGAAGGCGGGCAACAGGATCAGGGTAAACAGGGTGCTGCAGCTCATGCCGCCGACGATGACGGTGGCCAGCCCCCGGTAGATTTCACTGCCCTCGCTCGGGCTCAGCATCAACGGCAGCATGCCGAAGATGCTGGTGAGGCTGGTCATGGCGATGGGCCGCATCCGGCTTTGCAGGGCATCGGCCACCGCCAGCTGGCGGCTCATCCCCTCCCGCTCCGCGGTGCGGGTCTGATGCACCAGCAGGATGGCGTTGTTGACCACCAACCCCAGCAAAATGACGAAGCCGATGATGGTCAGCAGATCCATCGGCAGCGGCACCAGGAGGCCGCTCAGGTGCAGCGCCAGCACGCCGCCGACGGTGGCAAGCGGCAGGGTCAGCAGCACCAGCACGGCATCCTTGAGGGAGGCAAAGACCCCCCACAACAGGATCAGTAGGATCATCACCGCAAACAGGAAGATGGCCCCCAGGTTGCCCAGCGCCTGCTGCAGGCTGTCGGCATTGCCGGAGACCCGCAGCTCACCGCCGACGGGCAGCAGTGGCCGGATGGCGGCAAAGCTTTTGCTCTGCAGGGTATCGAGCACCTGCTCCATGCTCATCCCCGCCGGGGGCGAGATCTGCAGGCTGATGCTGCGCCGGCCATCGGCCCGAAAGATGCTGGCCGGCCCCATGTCGTGCTCCACCCGCAGCAGCTCGCCGAGCGGCACGATGCGCCCGGACGGCGTCGCCAGCGGCACCGCCTTGAGTTCGTCCGGGTTGGCCGAGGTCTGCCCCATCAACATGATGTCGAGCCGCTCCTCCCCGTCGAAATACTCGCCAACCCGCAGCCCGTCACCGAAGGTCTGGATGATGGCGGGCATGGGGGTGCGATCCCAGCCTACCTCGGCCAGACGCCTGTCCTGCGGCACCAGCCGCAGCTCGGGGGCGGTGAAATCGAGATCCGGCTGCGGCCTCACCTGAGCGCCCGGCAGATCCTGCTTGACGATGGCCATGGCGGCCCGCGCCGCCTGGTAGAGCTCGGCCAGATCGCCCCCCTGCAGCAGCAGGGAGATGCCGTTCTCGCTGTCAAAGCCGCCGAACAGCGACCCCTGGCCGCCAAACACCTGGGTGTCGGGGATCCCCACCAGCAGCTGCTTCATCAACAGCTGCTCCAGCACCTTGATCTGATCCTCCTCTTTCGGTCGCACCCCGATCTGGGCGCCGCCCGGGTAGCGCAGGATGTAGTAGTTCTTGAGGGCCGGCTCCCGCTCCCCCTTCATGTAGGGGGCGAGGCGGGCGATCAGGGTGTCGATCACCTCCTCGCGCTGGGCCTGGAGGTTGAAGCCCGGGGTGAAGTTCATCCAGACATCCACCGCATCGCGCTTCACGTCGGGCAGGTAGTCCATCTTGGGCAACAGGGCCCAGGTAGCCAGCGCCGGCAGGCTCATCATCAGGGTGATGACGGCCCAGCGCTGGCGGGAGGTGCCGGTCCAGCGGATCACCCGTCGGGTGGTGCCCTGCCACAGCCCCTCATAGGGATCAATCAGCCGCTCACGTCCCATCCAGCGCGCCGCCACCGCCGGCAGCACGGTCACCGCCACCAGCATGGAGACACTCACCGCGCAGGCGATGGTCAGCGCCAGATCAGCAAACAGCTGACCCTCCACGTCGTTGAGCAGCAGCACCGGCAGGAAGATGGCGACCGTGGTCAGGGTGGAGGCCACCAGCGCGGTCCACACCCGGCTGGTGCCTTCCAGCGCCGCCTCCGCCTTGCTCAGATCCCCTCGCTCGTGGCGCCGATAGATGCTCTCCAGCACCACGATGGCGGCATCGAGCACCATGCCCACCGCAAAGGCGATCCCCGCCAGCGAGATGACGTTGAGGGTCCGCCCCAGCACCTTGAGCAGGCAGAAGGTGAGCATGATGCTGATGGGAATGGCGATCGCGATCATCAGGGTCGCCTTGAGCTGGCGCAGAAAGACCCAGAGGATGGCGCAGGAGAGCAGCACGCCGAGCCCCAGGTTGGCGGTCACCATGCCCACCGCCCGGTTGATGTAGAGGGAGGCGTCGAACGACTGCTCCATGTGCAGGCCGACTGGCTCCAGCACCTCGCGGTTGAGCTCGCCCACCTTGAGCTTGATCGCTTCCAGCGCCGCCAGGGCGTTGGCACCGCTCTCCTTGAAGATCTGGGCCGCGATGGCGGTGTTGCCGTTCTGGATGCGCAGCACCGGGTTCTCTTCCCGGGCCAGCCTGATTTCCGCTACATCCCGCAGGTAGATGGGCAGGCCGTCGCGCCAGTCCACCACCTTGTCCCCCAGAGTCGCCACGTCGTAGCGGCCGGCAAAGCGCAGCTTGTACTCCCAGCGGCCGATGTCGAGGGTGCCGGCGG
Organism: Aeromonas sp. QDB39; assembly: GCF_027707585.1. NCBI lineage: Bacteria > Pseudomonadati > Pseudomonadota > Gammaproteobacteria > Aeromonadales > Aeromonadaceae > Aeromonas > Aeromonas sp. QDB39. Next base: position 13,884 of record NZ_JAPCIV010000039.1, read on the forward strand.
AGACGTCCCAGCCGGTGCTGGCCCGACTGGCCAGTACCGGGATCTCCACCCCCAGCTCGGCGGCGCGGTAAGGGTCGAAACGGATCTGGATCTGGCGCTCGTTGATCCCCTCGATGTCGACCGTCGACACCCCGGGGATCCGCTCCAGCTCCGGCTTGACCCGTGCCTCAATCAGCGCCTGGTGATCGTCGATCTGCCCCTTGGCACCGGGCAGCTGCTGGATGAAGAAGAAGGTGAGGGTATCGTTGCTGCTGTAGTTGTTGACGTAGGGGCCGCCAATCTTGTCCGGCAGGCCGGAGACCCGGTTCAGGCGGGAGATGACGTCGAGCTGGGCCCGCTGCATGTCGGTGCCGAGGGCAAACTCCAGGTCGATTTCGGTGAAGCCGGGGAAGCTGTTGCTGGTGAGGTTCTTGAGCCCCTGCACCCCCTGCATCTCCTGTTCGATGGGGTCGGTTATCTCCGACTCCATCTCCTGAGGCGAGGCCGAGCGCCAGTCCACCGAGATATTGAGGTGCGGGCGATCGATGTCGGGAAACAGCTGGATCGGCAGCCCCCGGATGCTGAACAGGCCCAGCAGAAAAATCAGCACGATCGAGACCGCCACCCAGATGGGGCGTTCGATCGCCGTTTTGGCGAGATTCATTCACTCTTCCTGAGTTTGTTGTTGTCGGCCATTCCGCTGGCCTTGCTTCCTGCCCCAAGGGTGAGGGGCCATTGCATTAAACTGGAATTAATCGAGGTTGTAAATGCAGGATTAACAAACAAAAAAACCGGCCATGACGGCCGGTTTCAGGTTCAGGAGTGAGTGCTCTCTCAGGCGGCGTGCACCACCGGATTTTGCTGGGATAACCCCTCCAGCTCGCCCGGGGCGAAGTTGTCCACCTGGATCGCCTCGTAGCGCAGAGCATCGGCGGCCAGCAGCTTGTCCGCCTCGTCCTTGCTCAGGATGGATTGAGACAGGGCAGCGGCAACCAGCTCCGGCAGCGCCAGTTTGCGGGGCAGCTTGCCCTCTTTCTGGGCCTGCACCAGTTTCTTCTCGTAGGGCTGCACCGAGACCATGGCCTGGAAGGCGCGCTCCATCAGGCCGACCGGATCCGCCTCGTCTTTACCGACGTAGCACAGCGCCGTCAGACGGTCGCGGAACTCGCCCGGTTTCATCATGGCCAGACAGATGGCGTGGCAACGATCGTCTGCCGGCATCTTGTAACCGACGCCGAACGGGAACACCACCCGCTTGAGTACGGCACCCACCACCTTGTTCGGGAAGTTCTGGAAGAAGCCCTCGAACGCCTTGCCAATCAGGTAGAGGTTGCGCTCCACCGCGTACTGCACGAACGGCAGATCGGAGACCATGCGGCCCTGATCCTCGTAGTGCTTGAGGGTGGCGGAGGCCAGGTAGAGGTGGCTCAGCACGTCACCCAGACGGGCGGAGATCATCTCCTTGCGCTTGAGATCGCCACCCAGCATCAGCATGGAGACGTCGGCGCACAGCGCCAGCCCTTTACTCATGCGCGACAGCTGCTTGTAGTAGCGGGCGGTCTCACCGCTCACCGGGGAGCCGTTGAACTGGCCCAGGGTCAGCCCCTGGAACAGGGAACCGAAGAAGTTGCCGGCACCAAAGGCGATGTGCTTCATCAGCAGGGCGTCAAACTTCTCGAGACCGCGCTCCACGTCGGTATCGGCCGCCGCTTCCAGCTCGGCAAACACGTACGGGTGGCAGCGGGTGGCCCCTTGCCCGAAGATCATCAGGTTGCGGGTCAGGATGTTGGCCCCTTCCACCGTGATGGCCACCGGAATACCCATGTAGGCGTAGCCGGTGTAGTTTTTCGGGCCCAGCTGGATGGCACGGCCGGCGTGGATGTCCATGGAGTCATCCATGATCTGGCGCGCCATTTCGGTCATGTGGTACTTGGAAATCGCGGTCACGATGGCCGGAGCCTGACCCAAGTCCAGCGAACCTGCGGTCATGCGGCGGGCCCCTTCCAGCTGATAGGTGAGGCCGCCGATACGGGCCAGCGCTTCCTGCACCCCTTCAAACTTGCCGATGGACATGCCGAACTGCTTGCGCACGTAGGAGTAGGCGCCCACGGTGCGGCTCGCCATGTGACCACAGGCGGTGCCAAGGGCTGGCAGCGAGATGCCGCGACCGGCGGAGAGGCACTCCACCAGCATGCGCCAGCCACGGCCGGCGTAATCCGGGCCGCCGATGATCCAGTCGAGTGGAATGAACACATCCTTGCCGAAGGTCGGGCCGTTCAGGAACGCCAACCCCATGGGGTAGTGGCGATCGCCAACGCGCACGCCGGGATGGCTGGTGGGGATGAGCGCGCAGGTGATGCCGAGCTCTTCCTTGTCACCCAGCAGTTTTTCCGGGTCATAGAGTTTGAACGCCAAGCCCAGCACGGTGGCACGGGGGGCCAGGGTGATGTAACGCTTGTTCCAGTTGAGGCGAATACCCAGCACCTCTTCACCCTTGTGCATCCCCTTGCAGACGATCCCCTTGTCCGGGATGGCGCCAGCATCGGAGCCCGCTTCCGGCCCAGTCAGGGCGAAGCAGGGCACCTCTTTGCCATTGGCCAGCCCCGGCAGCCAGAAATCTTTCTGGGCCTGGGTGCCGTAGTGCATCAGCAGTTCGCCCGGGCCCAGGGAGTTCGGCACCATGACGGTGACCGCCACGCTCAGGCTCTTGGTGGCAATGCGGGTGACGATGGTGGAGTTGGCGATTGCCGAGAATTCACGGCCGCCATAGGATTTCGGGATGATCAGGGAGAAGAAACCTTCCTTCTTCAGATAGTCCCAGACCGGCTCCGGCAGGTCTTTGGTCTCGTTGACGATCTTGAAGTCGTCGACCATGGCGAGCAGGGTTTCGACCTGGTTGTCGATGAAGGCCTGCTCCTCTGCGGTCAGCTCGGCTTTACCGTAGCCGTGCAGTTTTTTCCAGTCGGGGTTGCCGCGAAACAGCTCCCCATCCCACCAGACGGAGCCGGCTTCCATGGCCTCCCGCTCGGTGGCCGACAAAGGCGGCAGTATCTTCTTGAAGATGCCGAACACCGGGCGGGTGACCACCTTTTTACGGATGGAGGGCACGCCGAGCACGACGGCTATCGCCAGCACCAGCAGGATAAGCAATGTGATCATACTCAAGTTCCTTCTATTTCACTGTTTCCGTTGATTTATTGTTGGTTGTTACACGGCCAGGGAGAGCCTGGTCGACTCCACGGGCGCCCCGACACCGGACGCCAGATAAGGAATGACGTTGCGTACCAGCCCCTCCACATCGAGCTGCTGGCCGAAATCGGCCTGGGCGATGTCGCGCAGCGCATCGGCCGAGGCCATGGTGAACACGACGGTGCCCAGGGTGAAGTGCAGCCGCCAGAACAGATCCGCCGGCGACAAGGCCGGGTTGGCCTTGGAGATGGCCTGGGTGATCCGTTGCAAAATGGGGCCGTAGTGGGCAGTGATGAAGCGGCGCAGGTGGCCCTGGCTGTCGATGTAGCCGCGACCCAGCAGCTGCATGAAGATGGCCGGGCCGTTGGTGCGCACCGCCACCAGCTTCATCAGCGGGTCGACGAAGCTCTCGAACACCTGCAACAGGGTCAGCTGCTCTTGCGCCATCAGGGTATGCAGGCGTGCATCCAGCTCGGGCATGAACAGGCTCAGATAGCGATCGAGCACCGCCTGGATCAGCTCCTTCTTGGAGCCGAAGTGGTAGTTCACCGATGCCAGGTTGACATCGGCCTCGCTGGTGATCAGACGCAAAGAGGTATCGGCGAACCCCCGTTCGGCAAACAACACCTCAGCGGCATCGAGAATGCGGTTTTTGGTATCGATTTTACTCACAGGACACCTCACTTAAACGAATGTTTAAAAAGTACGTTTCACAACCTTTTGTGTCAAGAGAATGTGAACGGGTGTTAGTGAAATGTTTTTGTTGAAAGTGGGGAACAAGGCGGGAACTTCACGGACGAATCGGACTCTATATCTATGCCACTGCAATTAAACATTAAGTCTCGCCCAACCTGCTCCATGCTAGTTGGGCATTTTTTTGCCCGGTAACCGCGCAGCGCGCTGGCAAACAGGCAAAAAAAACCGTCGCAGGGCGCGACGGCGGGGAAATGAGGTTGCACCATCCTGATCCAACCCATCGATGCGAGTTCAGGCTTTCATCGATGACGCCATCATGACCGCCAAGCGTGTTCAAACTTTGTCAGCCAGCCCCCAATTTGTGACAAAGTATGACAAGCCACGACATGGTCTCGACCCGCCGCCTTTGCTATGCTGGCGCCTCACGCCAGAGGGGAAGATAAGATGAAGTACACGGTCGATACCCACACCCACACCGTCGCCAGCACCCACGCCTACAGCACCATTCACGACTACCTGCCCATCGCCAAGGCAAAGGGGATCAAGCTGTTCGCCACCACGGATCATGGCCCCGACATGGCCGATGCCCCCCACTTCTGGCACTTCGTCAATCTGCACGTGTTGCCACGGGTGGTCGACGGGGTCGGCATCCTGCGCGGTATCGAAGCAAACATCAAGAACATCGATGGCGAGATCGACTTCCCCGAGCGCTACGAATCGCGGCTCGACATGATCATGGCGGGCTTTCACGAGCCGGTGTTCCCCCCTTGCGATCAGGCCACCCACACTCAGGCCATGATCAACGCCATCAAGAGCGGCCGGGTCGACATGATAAGCCACCCCGGCAATCCCGCCTTCCCCATCGATATCCAGGCCGTGGTCAAGGCAGCGGCAGAGTATCGGGTGGCGCTGGAGCTCAACAACTCCTCCTTCAGCCACTCCCGCCCGGGCAGTGAAGGCAACTGCCGCGCCATCGTCGAGGCGGCGCGGGACATGGGCGCCTACCTCACCTTCGGCTCCGACTCCCACGTGGCCTTCAGCCTCGGGGATTTCGAGCACTGCCACCGACTGGTCACCGAGGCCGGCTTCCCGGCAGAGCGGATCCTGGCACGCTCCCCCCGTGCGTTGCTCGATTTTCTCGAAAGCCGCGGCCGGGCCCATATTCCGGAGTTCGCCGACCTCTAACATTGACCGTAACTCCATGAGCCCACTCATAAAACTGAGTACAGCTCATTGACTTGTCCTGCTGTTTTCGGGAATCTAGTGACACGCCGGTATAGCTCAGTTGGTAGAGCAGCGCATTCGTAATGCGAAGGTCGTAGGTTCGACTCCTATTACCGGCACCAGATAAAACAAAGGGTTAGCTTAACTCAGAAGCTAACCATTTGTGCTTTTTAGCTCTATACCCCTCCCCATACCCCGCTTTTGTTCATCATTACCCCCCTGAACTTCACTTTCTGATCCAGCTCCGTCCTGAATGTACTTACCCCCTAAAGATGAATGCGTCTTATTACATTAATTTACAGGTATATGTTATCTCCATGAACCTACCCAAGGGACTGCTCTGTACAGTCCCTTTTTCATTGGAGATTTCTCATGGCTCACCTGATCGATACGATGGCCTACACCGGCCAAACACCTTGGCACGGCCTTGGTAATATCTTGCCCCCGCAACAATCCCTCGATATCTGGCTACAGGCAGCCGGGATGGATTGGACCATCGAGCAGAGCGACGTGATGTTTAACGTCGCCTCCGATGCACTGCATATCCGCCCCTACAGCGACAGCAAGGTGCTGTATCGCTCCGATACCCTCGCCCCCCTGTCGGTGGTCTCAAGCCGCTACAACGTGGTACAGCCTCACGAGGTGCTGCACTTCTATCAAGATCTGGTGGAAGCCGGTGGCTTTGAGCTGGAGACCGCAGGCTCACTCAAAGGCGGCCGCAAGCTGTGGGCACTGGCTAAGACCGGGCAGGATCTAAAACTCAAAGGCAATGACTTGGTAAAGTCCTATCTGCTGTTGGCGACCAGCTGCGACGGCACACTCTGCACCACGGCACAGTTCACCTCGCTGCGAGTAGTCTGCAACAACACCCTGCAGATGGCACTGCGCGGCGCTACCAGCGCCATCAAGGTGCCCCACTCCACTCAGTTCGATGCGGCGACAGTCAAAGAGTCGCTCGGGCTGGGGCTGTCTCATTGGGATGAGTTCAAGGCACAGACCAAGGCGCTGGCACAGCGGCCCGTCGCCCCCGAAGAGGCGCTGCGCTTTTTCAGCGATCTGTTGGCGCAACCGCTCGATGAGGAGAACATCATTCTCACCAAGCCGGTACAACGGCTGCATGAGCTCTATCAGGGCGTAGGCATGGGCTCAGAACTTACGAGCTCCCGCAATACCGCCTGGGGGCTGGTCAATGCGGTCACCGAATACGTGGATCACCACCGCCGTGCTCGCAGCCAGGATCACCGGCTCGATTCCGCTTGGTTCGGTCAGGGTGCCCAACTCAAATCCCAAGCCCTGAATCAGGCACTCACTCTGCTGCAGTAATTCCGCTTCCCCATTCAAACCGCATAACGACCTCACCCGGACTGGCGCAAGCCAATCCGGGCGTCGCCATTTATGCCGTCAACAAGGAGTCGTCATGAAAGCAAAATATGGCCAAGCCTTACGGCTGGCCTCCACTACCCAATTAACCCGCGAGCAGTGGCTCGCTATCCGCAAACTTGGCATTGGCTCCTCCGATGCCGCCGTGGCAGTGGGACTATCCCCCTACAAATGCCCGCTCAGCCTGTGGCTGGAGAAGACCGGCCGCAAGGAGCCGGAGGATATCTCCCATAAGGAAGCTGTGCTGTGGGGCATTGAGCTGGAACCTGTGCTGGCGCAGGTCTATGCCAAACGCACCGGCTTTCGTGTACGCCGAGTCAATGCAGTACTGCAACATCCCGAGCAACCCTTCATGCTCGCCAACCTCGATCGGGAGGTGGTCGGCCATCCCGATGGGCCGGGCATTCTGGAGATCAAGACCGCCAGCTATCACAGCGCCCCCCAGTGGGAGGAAGGTGTGCCGGTTGCTTACCAGTGTCAGGTACTCCATCAACTAGCCGTCACTGGCCATGCCTGGGCTGAGGTAGCAGTGCTGATCGGCGGCCAGGATTTTCGGATTTACCGCATCGAGCGCGATGAGGAGAAGATCCAGGATCTCACCGAGCGGGAAGCGCAGTTCTGGCAGATGGTGCAACAAGACCAGCAGCCTGAGCCTGACGGCTCCAGTGATGCCGCCAATGCCCTGAGCTGGCTGTTTCCGCGTGACGATGGCCAGACTGTGGATCTCTCCGATTCTCCCGAGTTCAACCAGCTGTTTGGGGAGCTACTGCGCTTGCGTCAGCAAAAGGAAGCTGTCGAGCAACAAGAGTCACAACTCAAACAGCGGCTGCAAGCGACCTTGGGTGAAGCGACAGCCGGGCTGTTTGCCGATGGCAAGATCACCTGGAAGCGCAGCAAAGACCGGCTGGCGCCGGATCTGGATAAGCTCGGGCAAGATCATCCCGACCTGCTCACCCGTTACGTCAAACCGGTGCCCGGCGTGCGCCGTTTCACCATTCAACCCTTGAGGCAAACACCATGATCAAAGGACTGGCGATAACCCCGCCCGTGATCGGGCGGATCTGCATCGGCAAGCTGGTGCAAAAACAGGATAAGTGGGTACCGGAGAAGGACGACAGCTTCACCCTCACCACCCAGATACAACAAAAAGGGGGATGGTTGCTCCATCCCCTGCACCAACACTACTCATCGCAAAAGAGTGGCCAAGGACAGGAGCAGACCAAGATCCGCGCCATTCCGGTGCGAGTGCTGTTCAACGACAGCGACCTGAACCTGCGGGCCGAATACAGCGCCTTCGACCGGCAGACCGGACGGCCACTGTGTGTCGGCAATGGGGAGGTGGCGAGACGCGTCGGCGCACAGGGGATGGAAGAGGTCGGTTGTCCCGGCCCGGAACGCTGCCCCTACGGTCAGCAACAGGGCTGCAAGCTGTATGGGCGACTGAACCTGTTTGTGGAGGGACAGGGGGACGAACTCGGCAGCTTTATCTTTCGCACCACCGGCTACAACTCGGTGCGCACTCTGGCGGCGCGGCTCAAGTACCTGGAGGCGGTGAGTGGCGGCCTGACCCGCTATCTGCCGCTGACGTTGCGGCTGCGGGCCAAGAGCACCACCCAGTCCTACCGCACCCCGGTCTACTACGTGGACCTGACCCTGCGCGACGAGCTGACGCTGACCGAGGCGGTCGGTCAAGCACGGCAGGAAGCGATGCAGGACGAGGAGGCAGGGATGACGATCAGCGAGATGGAAGCGGTGGCACGGGCGCTACTGCGCAACGGCCAGTTCGAGGAGGTGGATGAAGAGGTGCCGCTGTTGCTGGAGGAGTTCTACCCGGAGACTGAGACGACAGAGGCACAATCTGCCTCACCGCCGATGGCAACGGAAGCGACGCCAGCACGTCTCCGCCCTCGTTCCTCCCCCCTGACCAACAAGCTGGGCAAAGGCGCGGATCCTTCACTCTCTCGCGCCTGAGCCCGCGATTCCCGACGCTCAGAGTCGGGAATCGCGATAACCCCTTTCAAATCAACTCGTAGCGGTACATCTGGCTACGACCTCATGACGGGGCGTCTGTCACAAAACAGCCCCGTTCTTATCCCCATCGCTAGTTTTGAGTCAATAGATCAAGGTACACTGACACCCCAGGTCAAAAGCCTCAAAGAGACCTTATTGACCTGAAAAGGGTGGGAAATAGCTGAAAAAGGTTGTCGTTTTCAGAAGGCGACTGCACGAAATATCAGGAGTCGGCTGCACTGCCAGAACTGGCCGCCTGCAAGGCAGCGTAGAGAGCGGTTTTTCCTACCTTGAGGCGTGCGGCGGCCTCGCGGACATTCAAGCCGTTGGCGACAAGCTCCCGCGCTCGTTGCAACTTGTCGGCAGTGACAACCGGCTTGCGTCCGCCTTTGCGCCCGCGTGCGGCGGCAGCGGTCAACCCGGCCTTGGTGCGCTCGCGGATCAGGTCGCGCTCGAACTGGCCCAGCGCACCGAACACATGGAAGATGAGCCGTCCGCCCGGCGTGGTGGTGTCGATGTTTTCAGTCAACGAGCGGAAGCCGACGCCCCGTGCTTCCAGCTTGCCGACCGTCTCAATCAGGTGCGGCAGGGAGCGGCCAAGCCGATCCAGCCGCCAGACGACCAGCACATCGCCATCGCGCAGATAAGCCAGCGCATCGGCCAAGCCGGGCCGGTCTGCCTTGGCCCCGGATGCCGTGTCCTCGAAAACCCGTTCGCAGCCTGCATTGCGCAGCGCATCCGTCTGCAAGGCGGTGTCCTGTTCCGCCGTCGATACCCGCGCATAGCCGATGAGTGCCATTTCCGCCCATTTGTCCGTTATACCGTCCGCCTATCTTATTGTCCGTCATCCCGTTGCGCAAGATGTTTTCGGACAGGCGTCCGGTTTGGCCGCCTAATGATCGTTTGGCGGACAAGGCGACTGGCATCAGCCGAACAGCTCGCTATGGGAGCCAAGCCGCGCCAGTCGCAGGGTGTCGGCGTCGGACTTGCGGTAGATCAGCAGCAGGTCGGGCTTGATGTGGCATTCGCGGTAGCCCGCCCAATCGCCGGAAAGATCGTGGTCGCGGTATCGCACATCCAGGGGCTGATCGGTCGCCAGCGCGACCAGAACCGGCTTGAGGTCATCATTCGTGCAGCGGACTCCTGATACTGTTCGTTCAATAGACGACTGCACAACAGCCTTCAAACCGCGTTGTCTGGTGCAGTCGTCTTCTGAAAATGACAGCTATTCCTGTTACTGGCCGCAGCCGATGCGGCGCTGTATCAAGCCAAGCAGCGGGGGCGGAACCGCACGGAGATTGACGGTCTTTAAGTGTCCGGAAGCTACGACCGGTGCCGACTCCACCAAACCCGGGGCGATTCAGGGGGGATTCTCTATCGACAGTTTGATCCGCCTCCAGACGACGGCGCCAGGCTGCGCGGATCGTCCTTCAACAGGTATTCGAGGTGGACCAGCAGCGCGTCCCAGAGTGCGTGAAGTTCCGCCATACCGGCCAAAGCTTCGACATCGTGACCCTGCGAACGCCGCTTGAGCAAGTCGGCGGCCAGCGCGTGTACCCGGAGATGTAAGGTTTCAATGGTGGCGAAGGTTGCGGCGTGGCGCGGCTGATGGATGGTCTTGTCGAGCCACTGGCCGAATCGGCATTGATGATGATCGAGTGGCGGCGGCGCGTCGCGCCTGCCATCGAGGTGTTCCCCCAGGGCAACAATCCAGCCTCGATGCTCGACACCGGCAATCAGCACCGGCATCAGCTCGCGGTCGAGGCAGTGTGCATGCGCCCATCGTGGGTCGGGGCGCCAACGCTGGCGCCACGCAGGCAGATCGGCCGCCGCCATCGGTCGGGCGATGCCATAGCCCTGGCCCAGATCGCAGCCGAGCCGCAGCAGGGTTTCGCCGTGCGCCACCGTCTCCACCCCCTCGGCAATCGCCCTGCGCCGAAAGGCGGTGGCCAGCCCCAGTATTCCTTCTAGAATAGCGAGGTCGTCCGAGTCCTGCAGCATGTCGCGAACGAAGCTCTGATCGATCTTGAGCACTTGCGCCGGCAGGCGCTTGAGATAGGTGAGCGACGAATAACCGGTGCCAAAATCATCGAGCGCAAAACTGACTCCGAGCGTCGCGGATGCATCGATAACCGCGGAGACCAGGGCGATGTCTTCGAGAGCGCTACTCTCCAGCACTTCTAGCTCAAGATAGCCGCGCGGCACGTTCGGGTGCGCTGCCAGCAGGGCTCGCAGTTCATCCAGAAAACCGGCCTGCTGCAGATGAAAGCCGGAGATGTTCACGCTAACCGGTAAATCGACTCCCGCGTCCTGCCATGCCGCGATCTGGGTCAGCGCAGTGTCGATCACCCAGCGTCCCAGTTCCACTTCCAGCGGATGTTGTGCGATCGGCGGCAGAAACTCCACGGGTGCAAGCAGGCCCTGATCCGGGTGTTGCCACCGGATCAGGGCCTCGGCTCCGATCACCTCGCCGCTGCGCATGTTGACCTTGGGCTGGTAGTGAAGCACGAACTCGTTCTTGATTAATCCCTCCCGGATGCTCTCCAGGTGCTCGTGCTGACCGCGCAGACTTGCATCCCGTGCGGTGTCAAAAATATGGTAACGGTTCTTGCCCGCGACCTTGGCCTGGTACATCGCTTGGTCCGCCTGGCGCAGCAACTGATCGGGATCGACATCATCACTTTGCGGGTAGTGGGAAATCCCGATGCTGCCGGAAACCTGAACGACCACGCCATCCACCTTTACCGGTTGGGCGATGACGGACAGCAATCGATCGATCAGATCCTTCGCTGTACTCTGATTGCTCAGATCGGCAAGTACGGCGACGAACTCGTCGCCACCCAGGCGGGCGACGGTATCGCCCTCGCGCAGGCAATCCTTCATGCGCGCGGCAAGGGTCACCAACAGTTGATCGCCGACGTCATGGCCATGTACATCATTTACTGACTTGAACCCATCCAGATCGATATAAGCCAGTGCCAGCGGCAGGCCGCTGCGCCTTACCCGTACGATGGCCTGCTCGAGGCGATCGGCCAGCAGCACCCGGTTGGGAAGGCCGGTGAGCGGATCGAAGTGCGCGATATGCCTGAGCTGCTGCTCATTGTCCTTTTGCCGCGTGATGTCCGAGAACAGCGCCACATAGTGGGAGGTCTGCTGATCGCTCCCGCGCACGGCCGCGATTGCGAGTGACTGGGCGTACTCCTGTCCGGACTTGCGCATATTCCAGACCTCCCCCTCCCAGTACCCTCGGGTGCGCAGATCACGCCACATCTCGTCATAGAAAGCTCGATCATGGCGCCCGGAGCTGAGGATGCGGGGGTTGCGGCCGAGTACCTCGTTTCGGGGATAGCCGGTGATACGGGTGAAGGCGTCGTTGACCTCGATAATGTGGCCATCGGCATCGGTGATAACGATACCTTCACGGGCGTGGCTGAATACGCTTGCTGCGAGTTGGAGCTTTGCGTCGGATTGACGCCGGACATTCAAACCATCCAGAAAGGCATTGAACCCGCGCGAGAGATTGCCGATCTCGTCATCGCCGCGCGGCGCCAGCGGCAGCAATTCGGCATCGGGCAGGTCGCGTAGTTGCCCGAAGCGTCTGGCAACATCACGAATCGGTTGCACCACCCGGCGCGCGAACAAGACCGCCCCCACGCCCACGATAAGGAGCGACACCAGCATCGCCACGGTGGTGGTCCGTCCAATGGCCTGCGCTGAGCGATACCGCGTTTCTTCCGGAACCAAGATCGCAAGTCGCCAGCCGGGAGCGTGCAGGGCGACTTGACTAATGAGTACTCCACTTGCAGCATTGATCGTTACCGTCGCGCTGTGTGCTTCGGCCAGCTGGGCAATCAACGCTGGTTCTGCGTGCGAGCCGAGGCGTGCTGGATCGGGGTGATATACGAGGCGATCACGCCCGTCCAACACGATCAGCAGGCGATCTTCGCTAACGCCTGCTTTGCTGAACTCGCGGCGAATCTGGTGTGGGTCGTAGTTGATCAGCAGCAAGGCGACCGGGACCTCGCGCGAAGTCGCCAGATCGAAACGGCGAATCACTCGGGCTACCGTTACCACCTGGCGGTGGGCGGAGTCACGATTGAGGTTGGCCTGCACACCTGCCCAATGTATCCGGCTGGGAGCGGCCAGGGTCTCTGCGATCAACTGTTCGCGCACCGTTACATCCAGGTTATTTGAAACCAGGGTGTCGCCGACGTGGTAGTGACTACCCCCCAAGGTAAAAATGTCGATGGAGACAAGGCCGTCCAGGTTGATGTAATTGTTGAGCACGTAGCCGATCTGCGCCTGGGTGGCCAGGCGCGTGAACACATCGCCATCGGGCGGCTCAGCCGAGACCGCCTCGACAATCTGCTCAACCCCGCTGATGTTAGCGATCAATGCTTCGATCTGCGCCATCTGCCCGTTGAGCAGGGCAGCCTTGTCGTGAGCCTGTTGAATCGCACTGCTGCGCGTCTCATGTTCCAGAGCCTGGTTCGACAGGTGTATCGCCGATAAGCCCACCACCAACAGTGGCAGGATGCTAAGCACAATCAGGTAGACAATGAAGCGCTGGGTGAGGTTCAGCCGCATCCGCCCCCCACCCATGAGCAACGGGCCGACTCCGCCAAGGGAGCGGCGAATTTGATCGTCATGATGTTCAAACGCAATCCCGGGCCTACTTCGGCGCGCTGACCAGCGCCACATCGATCAGCGTTTCTGATGGCACTTTTTCGCCCTTGAGCAGGCGAATCGCATACAGAACACCTTGATAACCTTGCTCCGCCGAGCGCTGGTCGACGGTAACCGCTAGCTTGCCCTGATCGACCATGGTCCGGATTTCGGGCAAGGCGTCGAAACCGGCCACCTTGACCGAGCTCAGCCCATTGTCGCTCAAGTATCGCAAGGCCCCCAGTGCCATCATGTCGTTGGCGGCGAACAGCAGGCCGATGCCCGGATGCAGCTCGAACATTTTCCTGGTTACCTCATAGGCCTCATCGATCTTCCAGTTGGCGGTTTCACTGGCAACCACTCGGATCGCCGTGTTCTCTGAAAACGCACGCTCCGCACCTTGCTTGCGCGCCTGCGCATTCTCGGCACTACGAATGCCTTCGAGAATGGCTGCCGTGGTCGGCACTTCAATCCCTGCGCTCAGCGCCTTGACCGCGAGATAGGCCCCCTTCTCGTTGTCCACGCTGATAAAGGGCAGGCCGGCGAGATCCGCCACTGCGAGTTGGGTGGCATCCAGGCGGGCATCGATAATCACCACCGGAATACCCGCATCACGCGCCTTTCGCACCGCAGGAATCAGATGGTGTGCATTCGCAGGGGCGATCACGAGCGCATCGGCCCGCTTGTTCTGAACTAGATCTTCGACGATCGAAACCTGCTGTTCGAATGAGGTTTCCTGCGCTGCCGTCTTGACGATCAGTTCAATGCCGAGCTCAATCTCCGCCTTGCGCGCACCCTTCTCCATCTCAACGAAGAACGGATTGGTCAGCGTTTTCATGACCAACGCCACTCGCGGCTTTACAACGGGGGGCGGGGATGTGGAGATTGCGACCGCGGGTTCTCGATCGACACCCTCACCACACCCAGCAAAGACCAACGACAGGACCAGGAAGGCAAGACATCGGATCGGCCGCATGAGCGTCACTCTGGGAAAGGTGACAAATGTTACCAGCTTCTTTCCGACCGGCGGAGCAGCTTGACTGTGGCCACGATCTCGACCACTTCGGCGGTCCGTCTCTTGGAGGCAATCAGGGTGGCCAGCAGCAACGTAAGCGGTAACCGAGCGGCGTTCTTGCCTACTTCGAGCGCGGGTGGAGATCGGATCGAAGCGGATTGGCCGCGAAGTGTTGCTTCCACAGCCTTGGGGTGAGTTGCCGTCGACCGCGTGTTGGGTTTCGTTTTGTATACTCTGCGTCATTTGTCCGATTTCCTGTGTCGCTCTGGCGGTTCGCTCGGCAAGTTTGCGCACTTCGTCGGCCACCACGGCAAAGCCGCGCCCGGTTTCTCCGGCGCGAGCGGCTTCGATGGCTGCATTGAGCGCCAGCAGGTTGGTCTGGTCCGCAATGTCCTTGATGACACTCGTGACACGGCTGACTTCGCTGTGAAGGGCTTCATCGTCGGCGTCCTGGCGCACGGCAGGCAGTTGTTTCTGCAACGCCGGCAGCCATTCTTGTACCGTCTCCCACACCACATCGAGATTGATGGCGAAATAGCCGTGGGCCATGCGATTACGCATGTTGCGCATGCTGCGCCACGGCACATCGGGGTGCGCCTGGATAAAGCCGGCGTAGCCCTCCATCACTTTCGTAGCGGCCTCACCGATGATGATCAGGCTCATGATGACAGCCTGCTGGGTGCGCTTGTCGGCCAGGAAGTCGTCTTTGGTCAGCCCTTCCACGAAGCTGCACGCATCGGTTGCTGCCTGCTGGATGTGATCGAGGTAGTCGGGCAGTCGGTGGTTCTCGCTCATACCGATTGCGCTTCCGCGAGTACCTTGGCCCGAAACTTCGGCGGCAGATCGCCGGGCGTCAGCAAATCGACGGGAACGCCAAGCAAGGATTCCAGGTCGTCTTGCAGATCGCCCAAGTCCAACAACGTGGCACCCGGCAGCGCATCGACCAGTAGATCGAGGTCGCTGCCATCGCGGTCAGTACCATGCAGCACCGATCCGAAGACGCGCGGGTTCGCCGTGCGAAAACGGCTTACTGCTTCGCGCACTGCACTTCGTTTCATGTCGAGCACAACGGACGGTCGCATGGGTATCCTTTCTTATCGAAACTCATTGCAATGCTAAGGGGGCGAGAATAGCCTTTCAAGAACTATTTTCGAGAACCGCAATGCCTTGATTTACTGTGTCGCGCTGTCGTTTTCAGAAGACGGCTGCACTGAACGTCAGAAGCCGACTGCACTATAGCAGCGGAGGGGTTGGATCCATCAGGCAACGACGGGCTGCTGCCGGCCAACTGCTGCCGGTCGGCCTGTCTGTAGCGTCGTCACTCGAACGGCAGCTTCGCTCAGATTGAGGACGAGCCGGTGCCTTGAGAATTCGAGATGCTGACTTTATGACATCTTTCAGGTAATTTTCGCGTTCGACGTCCTCGTGCGGAATCTCTATTCGGTTGCGAAGGAAGGGAGAACTATGAATCGAGTCATTGCAGTCATCTATGGTGTTGCAGGCCTTTGGTTTCTGCTGCTGGCCAGTCCTAGATCCCTCGGAGAAGCTGCCGTCAAATATGCGTTCGCCGCAATTTTGTTGTTCTTTGCATACCGGCGTTTCCGCGCCTCCTCGAAGAATGCGGCCGAGTATGTCAAACAGGAAGATGGCGCTTGGCTGCAGTTGACAGTTGTTCCCGCTGCGCCGCCCATTCTCTGGTTTCCTGCCGTGCTCTCGATCATCCTGGGCGCAGGCGTCGTGGGAAGTGGAATGGCTTACCTGTGGGTCCTGGGCTTGATCTTCGCTTTGCTGACATGGCTGGTCTTGCTGCAGGACCACCGGGGTGGCAATCCCACGGCACCTCGCCGTTTTCGCGTGAATCCAGAAGGCATTGAGACCGACGGAACCTTCTTGCGTAAGGACGACATTCATGACCTGCGCATCAGGAACAAGTTCGCTGGGGGCGTCGAGATCGTTTACGACGCGAATCAAGGCATTCCCACCGGCGTCACGATGGGGCTGGCGGGTCGGCGAGCACTTGCCGAGGTGGCGTATCGGGTTGAAGTCGAAGCTGCCGGAAAGGCTTATGTGCTCGCTGCCGGACTGGATGAGGTCACTGCCAAGGGCGTTGCCACTGAGATCGGCAAGGCGTTGAACTTGGCCATGCCGGCATCATGAGCAAGGCGCCTGGTACCCTCCAGACGTCCGTCACGAGGGCAAAGTGGGCTCAGTGCCGGATCATCCTGCTATGCCTCCTGAGTGCAGCGTGCAATCCTTCGCCTGAGCTCCAAGCCTCCCGAGACGTCCGCGCAACGACAGCGCAAAGCCTCCGGCAGGTGGCTGTCCTCCCGCTGCAGCGCGGCTACTACGTCGCCAGCGATACGCCTTGCGCCAAAGCCTCGAACGCCACCCTCTTGCTTCTGAGACGGAATGGCATCGGCGGAGCGCGGTATTTCTGCGAGTTCAAGCGTATCGAGCAGACCGGTCCAGCCACTTATCGCGTGGAAGAAGAGTGCGCCGATTTCCAGGGGGACGCGCCGGAGACTCGGCATCTGCAATACATACTTGATAATGACTCCCGCTTCTTGGCCAAGGAGCAGGACGTCGTCGCTCTTGACGCTCGGTACTGTGCCCAGTCGGAATTGCCTCTCGAGTGGCGTAACACGGACATCGAGTCCGAAATCGAATGAACACCGCCATTCTGTTCAATGGAAGGGGCGTCCGTCATACATCCGATACAGTTGCGAGCGGAAAGAATGTCGCTCGCGAACGGCCGGTTCCTGCAGGACAAAGCCCTTCAGCCGTTGTGTCAGCGACTGGCTGGTCCGGGTCGACACCGGTAATCGGATCGTTGCCGCACTGAACAGCGCCCCGTTCCAGGTCGCCTCCATTTATGCGGCTGAACCGAGGGAGAGCAGCTTTACGCCGTCTGGCCGCAGTTCGCCCTTGGGCGACACGTGCCGGTAGAGCGTCTGCCGGGTAATCCCGAGTTCTTCGCAGAGATCGCCCACCTTGGTTTCCGGTTGCCCCATGCTGGCCATCGCCAGGCGTAGCTTGGCGGCGGTCATCTTGAAGGGGCGCCCCCCTTTCCTGCCGCGAGCGCGCGCCGAGATAAGTCCAGCGACTGTTCGCTCGGAAATCAACTCACGCTCGAACTCGGCCAGCGCGGCAAAAATACCGAACACAAGCTTGCCGGCGGCAGTCGTCGTGTCGACCGCCGCACCGTGACCGGTCAGGACCTTCAGGCCCACGCTACGCGCAGTTAGGTCGTGCACGGTGTTGATCAGGTGGCGCAGATCACGGCCAAGCCGATCGAGCTTCCACACGATCAGCGTGTCCCCTTCACGAAGCGCCTTCAGGCAAGCAGCCAACCCTGGGCGATCATCGCGCCTGCCCGAGGCCAGATCCTCGTAAAGGTGCGCAAGGCTCACACCAGCGGCGATGAGCGCATCGCGTTGCAAATTGGTGGACTGGGATCCGTCCGCCTTCGATACCCGCATGTAGCCGATCAGCACCTTTTCACCCGTCACGTATACGTTCGATTATGTGACATTGTGTGCCGGAAAGCTCAGGCCGTCAAAATTCGTCACTTAACCCGTCATTCTGTCTAAGACACGCAAAGGGTCCGTCAGGCTCATAATGTGACAGAAATTCCGCGGGGATACCTTCCTTCGCGAAGGTGGCGCGCAACTGTTCCAGGGAAGCGGGGTCGCGCCTACCATAGGAAGCCAACGCGAACAGTGAGCGTGCCGTCTCGGGGTTGTGCCGCGCTTCAATGATGGCCTCGTCGATGGCCTGGACTGCACGCTGCCAGTGATTGATGGGTTCGGGCTTCGGCGTTTTCGTCGGCAGGCCACTGGTGAAACCTGTTTGGGGTTCTGACCAGAACAGCTTTGCCTGCTCGCCTGGCGGGCTGATGTCCCTCACCTCAATCAAGCTGATTGCCGTTGCCGCCGCCTCCAGCATCTGTAACCGTATTACCGGGTTCAAGGTTTCATACGGTCGCCACAAACTTTGCCCAGCACGCAGCGGATGCCCGCAGCCTTCCCAGACTTGGCGGAGATACCCCGCGCAGGTTCCGCACGCGGAAAGCGGGGTGTTCAGCTCATCGAGCAGCGTGCGAAGAAGTCGAAACCACAATCCGGCGTGGATGCGTCGGCGCGGCAGCTCCACGTGACCGGTCGTCAGTGCCTGCCAGGTACGCTGATCCATCGCCGCAATCGCGTCGCTGGCGGTGCGCGGTTCGGCGTCGGCGTTCTCCCAGCCGAGAAACCGCCCAGGCACTCCCCAATAGGATTCCAGCCAGCAGCCATGCAGCGGGCAGCTCAGCATCAGGGGCAGCTTCCAAGCGAGCAGTACGGCTTGGTTCTCTGGATCGTTTAGGCAGAGCGGACAGGCGCGGTGTATCGGCTGGCCGGGCAGCCAGGCACGCCAGCTCGTGATGGATCGTGTCTTTCGGCGGAGTCTTGGCAGCAGCACCGAGAGCTGAAATGCATAGGTTTCCAAGGCGTCTGGAATCTTGTCATCAAGGCTGTCCAGTAGCCAAGGCACCCATCCGGCGAAACTCATACAGCGCAGCCGGTCCAGCTCGATGCCGCTCCGCTGGGAGAGCATCGTCAGCAGCGACAGTGGTGGCGCAGTGTCCAAGTCATCGACCTGACCGTAGCCAAGATCGTGCTCCAGCAGCTCGGACAGTTCCATGTGATAGCAAAGGGCCACGCGGTTGAGCCACGAAGACAGGGCTTCGCCTTCCCTGGGAGCCGGATGCAATGGCCAGCGCAGCGCTGGCTTCACATCAGTTCCCGCTCGAATTGCCGACGCCGCTCGCTGGGTCCGGTGTAATCGGCCATGCCGAGCGTGCGGTGGTTGATCGCTTCCTCTCCGCTCTCCACGGCGGCGACGGCCGCTGCCATCAACAGGTGTGCCAACTCGCCAATGGTGCCCTCGCTACGCGTGAGCAGGTAGCGGGCCATATCCAGCGTGGCAATCGACGAAGGTCGCCGTAGCGGGAGCGAAGCCGCGAAGCTGGCCAGCAGTGAGCAGCAATCGTCGTTGGCCTCCCATACCGGCAGCAGCATCGGCTCGAACCGGTTCTCCAACTGATCGTCCGAACGGATGACCAGATAGGCGTCGCGTGTGCCGACCCCGGCCAGCGGAATGCGCAGCTCGTTGCCGAGAAAGCGCAGCAGGTTGAGAAATTCCCGGCGGTTGACGCTATTGCCGGCCAGGACGTTGTGCAGTTCGTCGATCACCAGCATACGCACACCGACCTTGCGCAGCAGTGCCAGAGCCAGTTGCTCCATTTCCGGCAACCGTGGGCGTGGGCGCAGCGGCGCGCCCATCGCGGCGAGCAGCGCGACGTAGAAGCGGATCACGGACGGCTCGGACGGCATCTGCACGACCAACACTGGGATGTACTCCTAGTCGGCGTCGGAGCTGGCCGGGTGGGTGCGGCGGAACTTCTCGACGATCATCGACTTGCCATTGTTGGTCGGGCCGACCAGCAGCAGGTTGGGCATGCGTTGCTTGTTTGGCCACGCATAAAGGGCTTCCAGCCGGTTCAGCGCCTCGACCGCGCGCGGATAGCCGATCCAGCGGTCGGCGCGAAGGCGCTGGATGCGCTCGTCCGCCGGCAGCCGAGCCAGCCCCTGCGCCGCCGGCAGCAGGTGGGACAGGTCGATGATGGGATATTGGTCCACGGCTACCACTCCTCAATCTGGTCGAACGGTTTGGCGGGCGGCAAGTTGTCTGCCTGCGGGTCGGCAATATCCGTATCCGGCGGAACGGGCTTGTCCGGCCGAGCTGATGTCTTGAGATGCTGGCGGCGATCCGCGTCACGCCGCGCCTTGCGTGTGGCCTTCTGCGCGCTGGTCACAATCTCACGCATCTGGCCGATCATGCGGAACAGCGCCGACTCATCCACCTGTTCGCGCCCTTGCTGCCGCAGTTTCGCCAGCGCCTGCCGTTGTTCCCACAAGGTGACAGCCGGATGTGACAAGGTACGGTAGGGAATTTCCAGGTAGTGCTGCCCCTCCGGTTCCAGCACCCAGATGCGGCTGATGTCGCGCTGGTCGCGCCGGATCAGGAAGGCGGGTAAACGGTCGCGCCGAGCGATCCACGGTTTGAGCGCGTCAGCGTAGTAGTGGATGTGGTCGATGACGAAGCCAGTGCGGGTCAGGGTGCGGCGGAGGATGGGCAGAAAATCGACCAGAAAAGCTGTGGCGCGAGTGACGACGGCCGGTACGCCGGCACGCGCCACGGCCTCGGCCCAGCGCGCGGCCGGCGGTTGGAGCAGGCCGTTGTGCACCGAACCGTGGTAGGTGCCGACCGCCAATGTGAGCCAGCGCTCTAGCTCGCGCAGCGTCAGGGCGGCCTTGTTTTCGGAATCGTAGTCGCCGCGCTGGTCAGGGTTGGAGAAGGTCGTTCCCGGCAGTTCGTCGTGAATCATCTGCATCGCCGTGCCGATGATCCGTTCCACGATGCCCCCATAGTGGGGCTGTCCCAGCGGGCGATAGTCCAGCCGGATGCCATGCTGCTCGCAGCCACGGCGCAGCGCTTCGCTCTTGAACTCGGCCGCGTTGTCCAAGTAAAGCAGTATGGGCTTGCCGCTCATCGGCCAGTCCATTTCCACGTTCAGCCCTTCCAGCCAGGGACGCTTGTCGCAGGCGATATGCGCCAGGCACAGACCGACCGAGACGGCAGACGGCGCTTCCAGCGTGACGACCATACCGAGCACGCAGCGGGTGAACACGTCGATGGCTAGGGTCAGGTACGGGCGGCCAATCGGTTGCCGGTCGCGCTCATCGACTACGATCAGGTCGATGACCGTATGGTCTATCTGCACCTGCTCCAGCGGCGCGGTCACGGCAGGAGGCTCGCCGCCAACACCTTGTAGGTCACGAGCGGCATCCTGGCCTTCCCGTCGGCGAATGACCTTGCGCGGGTCAAGGCTAGCGATCCGTAAGGCCACGGTATTGCGCGCCGGCACTCGCAGTTTTTGAGCCTTGCACACCTGAGTGACTTCGCGGTGAAAGGCCGCTAGGCTGCGCTTCTGCTTGGTCAGGAACCGCTTTTGCAGTAGCTCGTGGATGACGCGCTCGACCGGTTCCGGCAAGCGCCCCTTGCCTTTACCTCCACCGGACTGGCCGGGCACCAGATCCGTCACGAGGCCGCTGCCTTGCCGGGCACGCCGGATCAGAACGTACACCTGCCGCCGAGACAAGCCCAGCGCCTGAGCCGCCATATCGGCCGCTTCGTGCCCGACCGTCTCCGACTGCGCCAACGGGCCGATGATCTCCGCACGACGGCGCGCACGCTCCCAAGCCTCATCAGGCAGAGTGGCCACGCCTTGTTCTGGAATCCGTGGGGTGTCCGTCGCCATGCTCACCTCGCTTTGGTGCACACGAGTATTGAGCATAGTCGAGATTGGTGCAGATCACTTCTGATATTGAACTGTCAGGAGCTGGCTGCACAACAGCCATTATGCCCAATCAACTGGTGCAGTCGTCTTCTGAAAATGACAAAGGTGCCTATTTCGTGAGTGTCACTAGGGCTTGCCCTATTGACCGGGAGGAGACCATGGCACTGGTAGGTTATGCACGCGTGAGCACGGTAGGCCAGAGCCTGGATACCCAGCTTCAAGCGCTGGCCGAGTGCAGCAAGATTTTCCAAGAGAAGGTGAGCGGCGCCAGCGATGACCGGCCCCAACTCGCCCTGCTGTTGGATTGTGTGAATGAGGGGGATGTGGTGATGGTGACCAAGCTGGATCGCTTGGCGCGCAATACCCGTCACCTGTTGGAAATATCGGAGTCCCTGCAACAGCGGCAGGTGGCCCTGCGCATCTTGAACCTGGGGATCGACACCTCAACCCCGACCGGCAAGTTGATGCTGACCATGATCGGCGCCATCGCCACCTTCGAGCGGGAGTTGATGCTAGAGCGCCAAGCCGAGGGGATTGAGCTTGCCAAGCGGCGTGGGGCCTACAAGGGCCGCAAGCCCACCGCGATGGCCAAAGGGCGCGAGGTGCAGGCGCTGGCCAAGCGCGGGTTACCCAGGGCCGAGATCGCGAGGCAGGCTGGGATCAGCATCTCCAGCGTGCAACGCATCCTCAGGGCAACAGAAAAATAATGCCGGGGTATCTCCCGGCGCATCGGATCCGTATTCAACACCAAGGAAGAAAAATAATGAAAAAACATCATCATCTCTCGTTAATCGCCGCGTTGGTCCTCAGTGCTTGCGGCGGTGGCAGCGACAACAGCAGTAGTGATAATGGCAGC
The DNA here is from genome assembly GCF_027707585.1 of Aeromonas sp. QDB39. Classification (NCBI taxonomy): domain Bacteria; kingdom Pseudomonadati; phylum Pseudomonadota; class Gammaproteobacteria; order Aeromonadales; family Aeromonadaceae; genus Aeromonas; species Aeromonas sp. QDB39. The sequence continues at coordinate 36,297 of NZ_JAPCIV010000039.1, forward strand.
AATGGCGCTCCCGCCGATATCACCCTAACCGGTCGCGCCCTCTCCGGCGACTATCTGGCTGGGCAAGCCGTCTGCCTGGACCTCAATGCCAACCAACAGTGTGACAACGGCGAACCGCAGACCACCACCGACAGTCAGGGGCGTTTCAGCTTCACCTTGCCAGAAACGCAGCAGGCCGACGCCCGTCAGGCATGGGCCATTCTTGCCGCCCCTGCCACCTCGCCGACGGTTGCTGCTCGGGCCGCCACCACCCCAACCCTGCTCGGCTACGTTGACGGTGCCGAGTTTGTGGTCAGCCCCTATACCCACCAACTGGTCACCAGCTCCGACCCTGAGCAGCGCAAGACTCAATATCAATCCAGCATCGCCACCAAGGAGAAACAACTGATTGCCAGCGAGCTGGGGCTGACGACGCAGGAGGCCAGCGAACAGAAGCTGTTTGGCGACTATCGGGCGGCGGGTGACGAACACAGTGCGGCCCTGGCTGAAGAGGCTGCCACCAAAGAGCAGCAACTCGTTGAGGCAAGCACCCTGCAAGCCGAGCTGGCGGCGGCCCTTGCCACCGACAACCCGCAAGGATGGCAATCGGTCACGGTCAGCATTCGCAACCTGCGCGAGTACAACCGCAATCAGGACATCTGGCAGCAAATCCGCCTGCAAGAGGTTGTCTACACCAAACGGGTTGAGGCCATCGAGACGACCCGCACCGAGAGCACCCGCTGGCTGCTCGATGAACAGGGCGGCTATGATGCCCAGCAGCCACTGCGCCGCTTTATCGACGAGGAGCACAAGCACTGGGACAGCAAGCAATATAGCCTGCACTCCGCCTGGGACTGGACCTACGACGAGAGCGGCAATGCCACAGTCAAAGGCGAGAGTATCCGCAGCGGCACCTTCAGTCAGGATGCGAATGGTCTCTACAGCTACCACACCACGGAGTTCACCAACGAGGGCACGCCCGTTCCCCATGACACGGCCCCGTTGCCTGAGGATAGTTATTGCGAAGGCTTCGACATCCAGGCCGAGTTCGCCCGCTGGCAAGCCGACCCAAGCCTGACGGCACTCGACCAGTGTGTAGGCAATGTCCTGCAAAGCGATGACCAGGAGAACCTCGACAGCCAGGGCGCATGGACACAGCACCGCGCCCTGACCTTCTGGCTCAGAGGGGAAGACCCCATCAATCCCAATGGCCCCCCCAGCAGCTACGAAACCCGCACCAGCGTTGTCACTGTGCAAGGGGATACGCAGTTTGTGAACCAACTGGATAACCAGGCTCTGACCATCAACGCCCCAGCGTTGGGTCAGTCTCCCTTCAACCTCACCCGCGATGACAAGCTGAGCCATACCGGTGACAGCGCCATCAAATTGGCCCAGCCGATTTGTGGCGGGTGCGCGGCGACCGAACTCGACAGCAGCATCCCCGGCTTTGGCAAGGTCGAGCTGCAAAACTACAACCCGACCCGCTGGCGCTCGCTGGCCGGGGCCTATCTGGAGCAGGATCACCAGAAGCAGGCGAATGGCTTCACCCTCGCTAATCGCTTCTACCAGTTGGATGTACAGCAGCCTGATGGGCTGACCAAGCCATTGTTCTTGAAATACGCGGGCAATAGCACGCCGTTTATGACTCAGGACTGGCAGTTTGATAGTGCCAGCCAGACCCTGACTGCCACCCATCACTACACCCCCGTTGCCGACCTTGCCGATGTCTGGCCACTGCCACACCAGGTCATGCAAGGTGACGCGTTGGAACTGAAGGCAACCGTCAAGCTCGTGCAATCCAACGGCTTGCCCAGCGCCACGCAGACCACGGCGGTTGATGGCGGTAATGCCATCAGCACGCCCACTTTCGCAGAAGGGCTCTTCAGCTCGCCGCTGCGCTGGAGCGTGCAGAGCAGCGACACCAGCCCGGATGGCCAAGAGTTCGCCGAACTGCTGTTTGGCACCGCGCCGCTGAGCTTCAAGGCCAGCCGTGAGGCGGGTATCAGCCAGGGTATCTGTGGCGGCGACCCCGCCACCGTGCGTCAGGAATTGCTGTTCGCACCGGTTGGCGGGGACATGGTAGTGAGCGTGGTCTGCGATGGTGTCGATGTGGCGCAGCAATATCTGCTGCGCGTGACCACACCGTTCAACGGCACAACCTTCCAGGCAGAGCTGCAATTCTTTGCCGATGGCGCCAACATCTACCGGGAGGCCCCATTCGAGCGTACCCAGCTCACCTTCACCAAACAGTAAGCCTCACTCGTTCGACAACATAAATCCCACAGGGCGTCACCACATGGTGACGCCCTTTTTCATTTTCAGTTCATAAGGAACCGCTATGACCATGCCCCCTCTCAACCTCGGCGACCACCTCGCCGTCCAGCGCCTCGGCTACAGCCACCACGGTCTCTATGTCGGCGACAGGCAGGTGATCCACTACCAGGGACCGTTTGCCAACGATGACCGGACAGGCCAAATCGTTCTGTGCTCGCTCGATGATTTTCACAGCGAGCAGCCGCTACAGGTGCTCTCTCACCCAAGCCGTCCGTTCAGTCCGGAAGAGTGCGTGGCACGGGCGTTCTCCCGCTTGGGCGAGCAGGACTATCACCTGCTCTTTAACAACTGCGAGCACTTTGTGCAGTGGTGCATTGAGGACCGGCACAGCTCACCCCAGGTGAACCAGGCCACCACCGCCCTCGCGGCCACCGGCAGCCAGTTGCTTAAATCCAGCCAAGGCAGTCAGGCCATCACCAGCGCCTTGATGGGGGCCTCCGCCAGCTTGGCCAGCGTTCCGGCGACCAGCAGCACCATCTTGTCTGTCACCGCCATCAGCGCCCCGGCATGGGCACCGCTGGCCGTGGGCGTTGCGGTCGCCTATGGCACACACCGGTTATTTAAATGGCTCACCGATGACTAACCCCTTCATTCATCGCTCAACCACTTCATCACCACGCAAGGAAAAATCCCATGACCATCATCTTCAACCAGGACGGTATCAGCCTGCCCGTGAGTCAGGCGCTGCTGATCCTGCTCAACCAAGAAGCAGAGCGTACCAACCTCGACCTGGTGCGTTGCACCCAGCTCACCTTCCACTTCCGCAACCCCGGTTACAGCGCCGAGCAAGGCGGCGTTCATCCGGTCGAGATCCGCTTGGTACGTGGTCTCGACGATTGGCTGTTCGATTACGTCACTGATTTCAGCTATCAGGGGCTGGGGCAAGATGCGGAGCTTTGTAAAGAGCTTGATTTCAACTTCCTCGACGGCGAGCACGTTATGCAGGGCTGGGGGCCGCTCCGGCTGGCAGAGGCGCGAGAGCTGTTCGCGCTGTGGCAGCGCAACTTCATCGCCTACTGCGGACTGGAGTGCTTCAGCGTCACCGTCAGCGGGAACTAGGAAGTATCGGTAATCCGCTGACCCACTCACCGCAATCCCCCCTTTATCGCAAAAAAGCACACCCCACCGGCCCCCATCGGCCAGTGGGGCGAACGCTTTGGAGGATCAATCATGTTGCATCAGAAACTCACCGCCGGGGAGCAACCCGGCACCTATCGGGTGACCGACTTAGTCACCGACGACGACTTGCTCACCATCGCCCAGGCGTTGGCCCGCCAGAAGCTCGCCAAAGGCGTAGCCCTCACCGACAAGCATCTGGCCCACCAAGCGCTACAAGGGCTGCTGCAAACGCGGGATCGCGAAGTGTTCGCCGCACTGTTCCTCGATAACCAGCACCGGATCTTGGCCTACGAGGAGCTGTTTCTCGGCACCCTCTCCGCTGCGACTGTCTACCCCCGCGACGTGGTCAAGCGGGCGCTGCACCACAATGCCGCCGCGCTGATGCTGGTCCACAACCATCCCTCAGGTTACCCAGAACCCAGCCGTGCAGATATCGAGACCACTCAGCGACTGCAAAGCGCCCTAGCGCTGGTCGATATCCGCACGCTGGATCATCTGGTGGTGGGGGCGGAGGGCGTGGTGTCGCTGGCAGAGCGTGGGCATTTGTAACGGTTACGCCAGTCAAGAGGTCCGCTTGGGACACGGGTGATAAACCAGGGTCCAGCGGTGACCTGTATGACGACCGAACATCAATTGGAGTAAAGAACATGAGCACGATAGGCAGTTGGGGATTACATACCCAGGTTCAACCCCGTTTTGGCGCACGGGCCATTGTCGAACGAAGCGGAGTCTCCCTACTCTGGGATCGCAGCGGCGTCTATGGCAATGCTGACGACCAGTGGCTCACCGACATCGACACCGTTTTACCGGGGTTTATTGAGCGCCTTGGCAGCCTCTTTCGGCAAGGGGAATTGCTGAGCGACCAGGACAAATTGGTGACATTGAGGCAAGGGGAATGGGTCTGCCTGGCCAATCCAAGGGCCAGCTATGGCTATCTCTATCTGGATATCTATCGGCAAGAGGACTCGAAAATGTAGCAAACTGAGGCAGATGGCAAGCATGGTAGCTTGCCTCTGCCTGCTACTTCTTTTCCCCTAAATACTGAAAATGGTCGCTGAAGGCCAAGTTCGTGGTCAGGAGCAAACTGATTCGTTCGTACCGCGTCCTTGCGGCGAAGGGCCAAACCGGATGATTCTGGTCTGGCGGGATTTTTCTTTTTTTGTCGTCCGATATCTTACTCAAACTTGTTCAAATACCGGTAAATGGTTTCGATGAAACTGCTCAATACCATATTGGCGTAGTGTTTCCAGCCAGCGTTCTGCGATTGTCCGACCAATACCACGTTCAAGCGCAGCTTCACGTAATAGTAAAAACTCGGTGCGCAAAGTCGTCGGCATGATACCGGGATCATCTGTATTGACCAGCACTCGTATAGGACCTCTGCGTAAGTTGTGACGGTTATGCTCCCCTCCCGGCACCAGTACACTCTCTTCTGGCGGATGCCAGCGGAAGATCGGGTGTTCACTGTGCTGTTTGAGTCGAGCAATATAGACATTCGAGGTTGGGTTTGCCTCAATGATGAGTCCCATACTTTCGTAACGATCGAGCAGATAGTCCTGCAGCGCATGCATGAATTCGAGTTCGGCGGGCGTATCCGTATCATTAAACAGCTCAACCCTGCATACAGTATTCTGGCTATGAGGAGTCCCCCCATGCTGTTCAGGGTATAAACTGTCCCGCCCTTGCCAACTGTTACTAAAACGCACCATAACCAATGGTAGTTCTTGACCACTTTCCAGATAGCTGTGGCGGTTGAGATACAATCGCACTGCCTCGTCATTGTTATCCATCAGACACCTCCAATCAGGCAGAGCGCTCCTTTCCCTCGCGGTTAGAGGTTGCCCTCCATGTAATTCTCGAAGCGTATAGTGGCAATTTTGACGCAGCAGCCAAGCACGATAGAGGGTATCCGGCGTCGTAGTTCCTCCCAAGTGAGATGGCGAGTCGACTACTGACAAGCTCCGATCATCACGCTCGAACTCATAGCCGAAGTGTGGCACTCTCCAGCCACTGAGCTCGCGGGAGAATCGTGCGATACGCCGTTCCAACAAGGGTAATACCTGCTGTGCCAAGAGCAATCGACCGCTAAGTTCGACAGCGTAATGCCAAAGCCAGACCAAGTTATCCAGATGCTCATCCAGAGGCAGTAGCATATCGCCTTGGCGCTCAACCCAAAAGGTAGGTTCGATACCTAGCGCCAGCGCATGGCCTAAGCGATCACCATCACGAAACTCGCAAAAACGTACCGTTTCGTCGATGTGGCGCAGGCCGGAAGCCGGGTGAGCATAGTCTTCACCAGCATGAATACTCAGATGAAAGCCTGTACTAGCGGACTCCCCTTCCGACCGCCCCATCAAGCCACTGCGTAACCAGCGCAACATGGGGGAGAACCACTCAATCTTCAGGGCATTCTCGTCCCCCGCCACATCCAATCCACGGAACCAACGTGCCGGCTGGAAATGAAAATGCGGATTCAATTTACCCCCAAGAAAAACGGCATCGTTCCAGCCAGACTGATTATTGAGCTTGTTCAGCAGCTTCCTGGTAGTTTTCCATAGATCCTTACAATTCGCCTTGGGGCGTTTACCACGCTCATGTCGGCTTGTGCGAGAGAAGTGCCCGCAGAATTGCCAACGCTCTAACGTTTGCAGATAAGTCTGAGCGTTGGCATTGGGTCGGATCTCGTGTTCACCGAAGATAAATAGCTGTTCCGAATAGTAGATCACCGGAGGAAGGGAACTCAGTCCAGTTTGTGCGATCTGATTAGTCGCTAAA
>NZ_JAPCIV010000040.1:0-41809 GCF_027707585.1 Aeromonas sp. QDB39
ATGGATACCGTGTCTCCTTTCCCGGGGAATGGCTATGGCACAGCGAAGGTGTAGCACTATTGGGATCAGTTATTTAGAGATTTCCGCAATAATGCTTGATTAGAACTAGGTAATAGTTCTTCTTTTAGCAAGTGCTCTTGTATAAATTCTGAGAGCTTATCACCATTCCATTCTTCAAAGGAGATATTGTTCTTCGTATTTCTTTGTTCATAACCTGATACCTCTTGTCTAATTCCTGAGTTAACATCGCCACCAAAGCACAAGCAAATTACTATTTGCTTATCTCTATGTTGAGGTGGTAGGCGACTAGGTATAAACGAGTCTTGAATTTCATCTAGAGAAGGCCTCAGAGCTTGATCTGTATTTCCGTTCCAAGTTTCGCGCGTAAGGTTGCCAGACTTAACTGAGAATAAATAAACTTTATCTTCCTCACCATTTATTCGTCCAACTGCGGCGATATCGACACCATACTCTTTCACTCCACGTGCTGGAGAAATGAATACATTCAGCCCCATACTACTCAGCAAATCTGGTAGCACAGCATCTAATTCAGCCCGCTCTTTTAATGAAGCTAAATATTGCTTAAGAATTAATTTCATTTTTCATTCTCTCACAACGAAAAAATCGCAAAGAATAATCCAAGGATTCAGGGTCTAAAATGTTTAGTGTTGGCATCTCAGCAGAATGGGAGAAGGAATGCATTTGCATTTCCTGTCGTGAAGGCTGTCCGCCGATCTGATGAATATAATAAATTGAACTGTTGCCATACAACAATCGCTGTGGCGTGGCAATCAGTCTAAGAAAAGAATTCTTTGATGCTTCCTCATAGGATTCCTGCATATCTTTTTCAAAATCTTTCCAATATAACTCTATATTTTTGCTTGGAGCTGCCAGCTCTTTTAATTCAGACACTCTTAATATGTCTAAATTATGTGCCTCAAGCTTGTCAAGCAAAAGTCTGCATATATAATCTTGTTCATTATTATCTCTATATGTTTGAAAGAATTTTTTAAGTTCACCAGGATAACTAAGAAGCAATGGGTCGTATAAAATATCTTCAAGTGTTGCAATGGTATGTTTAGAAGCTGATCTTGATATAGACAATATTAAACTTGCTGCAGCTATAGGCCGTGTAAATAGCCAACCGACAGCTTTACGACTAACAAATAATTTCTTCTGTTCATCGTCTAGCAATGCCATATCTGCATTGAGCTCAATATCCTTCCCTGAGATATCATGAAGTAGAATAAAGACATTCTGACAAAGAGATGACTCTCCATCTAAAAACCATTTTGTAATAAGATGATTGCGGAATTCGAAGTGCTTTGTTAATAACTCGCTGGAAAAATTGTCCAAGGACTTAAAGTTAATATTATTATCTAAAATTGATTCAAGTAATTCTATTGCAAGAGAGAACTCCTGTTTTTCAATCAGTCTGGATAATAATAAATCAATGTTGTCTATAATTCCTTTCTGCTCCGGATAGACATTAAATAGCTGCCTTACCAGTAGTTGTTGAATACTATCTGGGAAGTTGTTTTTTTGAAATAAGATTATATTAGAAATCGCATAAATAACTTCGGGAGACGACTTTTTAACGAAAGTAATTAGTAGTTCTTCTATATGGGGCCAATAAGATGGAAATATAGTTCCAAGGTGAAGTACAGACCTTAGTATTGAAGCGCGGCAGATACTATCATGCTCAATATTGGCACTGCATTGAATTAGCTCCCAGATGAGGCAGGCTTGAACTTCATCGATATTTAGCCTCCCTAATGCATAATAGGCTTGATTCCTAATGAGACCATTACTATTGGCAATCAAACTTTTTGTTATCTGTATAGCCTCAACTACATGTTCTAAATTATATGCGAGAATTGCACAGGAAAGAAATGGGGCATACAAATCAAGCTCATTTTGCTTCATTATATACATGACGCACTCTGTAGGTCGATGTATATCATCTACGCGGCAGAAACTCTCAAAGGCATCATAGATTCCATTGATGGCTAAATCTCTGCCTGCTTGTTGTGTGAGGTGTGCTAGGCAATGTACAACATCTTCGACTCTTGCATCTATTAAAGGTAGAGCACCTTCAACTGTATGCAAAATTGTAAAAAAAATTCTTTCATGAGAGGTTCTATTAACGTCTAGCACTATTTTTAAGAGATCAATATCACCTGCGTTGTGAAGGTCAGATAGAGTCTCTGTCAAGAAGGTCTCTTCTGAATGTATTTCTTGAATATACAAATCGTGAATCAGAGTAAGTAGATTTTCTACGCTTTTACTTTCATTTAGCAACTTACCTCTGGTTTCTTCTAACGACATTATCCTGTACCTCAACACACTGTCATTAAATAAGTAGTTACTTTGTAATGTATCGGTAAGGAGGTCAAATGGAAAATTTTTTATTTTAGAGGTAGTTCGGCAGATTATTTGACATATTATATCTTGCAAAAAAATGCTCTGAAAATGGTGCAATGCGCTGCGCTTATTGCACCCTACGTGTTTCGTTAATTTGCTGGGGTGGTGTTGCTAAGCGCCATGCCTCGCCAAAACAACAAAAGGGGCGATCTGCGCCCCGATTCTTCTCATGTTCCCGTTTTATATCGCTGCCTGCTCGTTCGGCGCTGCCTGATTGTCTGCTGACTCACAACCAACACTCCAGTTTCTCCCCCATCAGGGCGAGCAGAAAAGGCCAGGTTCACTCATACCTCGCCGCTTCCCAGGCGTGTATCGCCTGTTTGCGGGTCTCGCCCCAGTGATAGCCGCCGAGCTTGCCGTTTTGCTGAATGACTCTGTGGCAGGGGATCATCAAGGCGACCGGGTTGGCGCCCACCGCCAGCCCCACGGCGCGGGCGGCCTTGGGATTGCCGACGGCGCTTGCCACCTGGGCGTAGCTCACCACTTTGGCGGGCGGGATCTGCAGCAGCGCCCGCCAGACGCTGATCTGAAAGTTGGTGCCGCTCACGTGCAAGGAGATGGGGCGATCCGGCGCCTTGCTGCTGTCAAACATGGTGTGGATGACCCCCCGGGTACGTGATGGCGCCACCCTAAGTTCTGCCTCTGGCCAGCTGTGGGCGAGGGCGGTCAGCGGCGCCTGTGGGGCCTGGTCATCGAGAAACGAGAAGTTGCACACCCCTCGCGGGGTCAGGGCAACGAACGCCTGGCCGAAGGGGGTGTCGTGCACCCCGTGATCGATAACCAGCCCGGCCCCGCGCTGCTTGTACTCGCCCGGCGTCACCGCTTCGAGCTGCACGAAGTGATCGTAGAGCCGCGAGCCGCTGCTCAGGCCCAGGGTATCGGCTACCTCCAGCAGCGGGCGTGACTCCTGCAATAGTGCCTTGGCCCGCTCCAGAGTCAGCACCTGCAGATAGCGTTTGGGCGTCACCCCGGCCCAGCGGCTGAACAGCCGCTGGAAGTGAAAGGGGCTTAGATGCACGTGCGCCGCTATCTCGTCCAGGGTGGGCTGGCGCGTCACCTGGCTTGCGATAAAACGGATGGCATCGGCGATGCGGGCGTAATCAGACATAAGGCGCTCTCACGATAAGTTTGCAGCCGCAGGGTGTTGGGTGCGACAAGGTCATGTGCGACAAATAGATACCCCACCATCGGCCAGCAGGGCAATGCCGGTGGTAAAGCTGGATGCATCGGACGCGAGATAGAGGGCCGAGCGGGCGATCTCCTCCGGTTGGGCCAGCCGTTTGAGGGCATGCATATTCTGCACAAAGGCGAGACTCTCCGGCGTATCGGTAAAGGCCCGCCCCATGGGGGTGTCGGTGCCCCCCGGCAGCAGGGCGTTGACCCGCACCCCTTGTGCCCCATATTCGGCGGCCAGCACCTGAGTCAGGCCGATGAGGCCCGCCTTGCTCGCGGCATAGGCCGCCATGCCGGGCAGCCCCAGGGTATGGCCGACGAAGGTGGAGGTAAAGATCAGCGAGCCGCCGCCGCGTGCCTGCATGGCGGGGATCTGGTACTTGGCCCCCACAAAGGCGCTGGTGAGGTTGGTATCCAGGGTCTCCTGCCACTGCGCCAGTTCAAGCGCCGGCACGCTGCCCGGCGTCCCCGTGGTGCCGGCGTTGTTGAAGGCGATATCGAGCCCGCCGAAACGGGTCAGCGCGAGCTCCACCAGGGCGCGGGCGTAAGTCTCGCTTTTCACATCCCCCGCCAGGCTCACCGCCTGGCCCCCTTCATGGCGGATCTCCTCCACCAGCAGCTCCAGCTCGGGCTGGCGGCGGGCGCCGACGACGACGCTGGCGCCTTCCCGGGCAAACAGGATGGCGCTGGCGCGGCCGATGCCGGAGCTGGCGCCGGTGATGATGGCGACCTTGTTGGACAGTAATGACATGGCAGTTCCCTCGCAGGTGTGTTGTGCGCCAGCTAAGTGGCGCACGGGGTTGGCTGTGGGTTGGAACCTCAACGGGTTCGGCTCTCAATTGATTCGAACCCACTCTGGTTTGACCCCACTATGGCAATCGGCCCTCACAGACACGACCCGAATCTTGCTCTCTTTGCCCCATATCACGGCACCGTGCGCCGATGCCGACCCTCGCGGCAACAAAACAGGGGATCTTCGGCCGTCATTCTCTATAATGCCCCCTCTTTTTTTGACTGCCGGTTTGACTGCTGGGCCATACCGGCGGCACCGCTGGCCGCGAGCCGGCCACCCCGATAGAGACGATGTCATGCATACTCTGGAACAGCTGCGCGCAGGTGAACTCTGCGGCGCCCGCCACCTCAAACTCGCCGAAAACCTGACGGAGTTCCCGCCCGAGATCTTCAGTCTCAAAGAGACGCTGGAGGTGCTGGATCTCACCGGCAACCAGTTGAGTCGGCTGCCTGACGAGCTGGCCGAGTTCAGCAAGCTGCGCATCATTTTCTGCTCCGAGAACCGCTTTACCGAGCTGCCCGAGGTGCTGGGGCGCAGCCCGGCGCTCACCATGGTGGGCTTCAAGGCCAACCGGATCACCACGGTTCCCGCTGCGTCGCTGCCGGCGGGGCTGCGCTGGTTGATCCTGACCGACAACGCGGTGGAGCAGTTGCCCGATGAGCTGGGTCAATGCGGCGCCCTGCAAAAGCTGATGCTCTCGGGCAATCGCCTGCGCGAGCTGCCGGCAAGCCTGGCCAACTGCCAGCGTCTGGAGCTGGTGCGCATCGCCGCCAACCGGCTCGACGCGCTGCCGGATTGGCTGGTGAGCCTGCCACGCCTCGCCTGGCTGGCGTATGCAGGCAACCCCTTCAGCGACAAGCAGGAGCAGCGGCTGGGCCAGTGCGCCTCGGTGGCCGACATCCCGTGGGCTGCGCTGACGGTGGGCGAGCTGCTGGGGCAGGGGGCATCCGGTGTCATCCATCGCGCGGAGCTGGCCACGCCGGCGGGGCCGCGGGCGGTGGCGGTCAAGTGCTTCAAGGGGGCCGTGACCAGTGATGGGCTGCCCCGCTGCGAGCTGGCGGTGTCGTTGGCGGCTGGTCGTCATCCCCATCTGGTCGGGGTCGAGGGGCGGGTGGGCGATCACCCCTCCGGCATCCCGGCGCTGGTGATGGCGCTGATAGACCCAGATTTTATCAACCTGGCGGGGCCGCCGAGCCTGGACTCCTGCACTCGCGACATCTACCCGGCCGATGCCCGCTTTACCCCGGCCGCGCTGCTGGCCATGGTGCAGGGGGTGGCGAGCGCCGCGCTGCATCTGCACGGACGCGGCATCCTGCACGGCGATCTCTACGCCCACAACATGCTGCACTCTTTGCAAGAGGAGGGGCAGTTGCTGCTCGGGGATTTCGGCGCCGCCTCCTGTTATGAGCGAACCGATGGTGAGCTGGCCGGCTTGCTGGAGCGACTGGAAGTGAGAGCCTTCGGCTGCCTGCTGGAAGAGCTGCTGGCCCGCTGTGCCCCCTGTGATGACAGGCTGGATGCCCTGCATGTGCTGGTAGATGACTGTTTTGCCGAGGTGGTGGCGGTGCGTCCCGGCTTTGCCGAGATTGTAGCCAGGCTTGCTGCGGTGGCGCCGGTCATCTGCGCCGAGCCAGTTTTGCTGTGATCCGGCCCGCCCTGCCGTCGCGGTTGCAAGCAGGTGGAAAGCAGGCGAGCAAAAGCAGGAGTGGATGACAAAAAGATGTCAAAAGGGGGCCTTGGGGCCCTTTTTTGTTTTGTTCCGCTTTTTTGGGCAAAAGTTATGGCTGCCGCCTTGTTGGTGCTTGCGTGTGCCGGGCTAAGTTGTGATATTGAGGCATCTTTACATGACAGGGGTTACTGGATGGAAGCGGCATTTTGGCATCAGCGTTGGGAAGAGAACCGGATCGGCTTTCATCAGGCGGATTTCAATCGCTGGCTGCAATCCTGGTGGTCGGCCCAGCAGCAGGGCGAGCCCGTGCTGGTGCCCCTGTGCGGCAAGTCCCGCGACATGCTCTGGTTGAGCGGGCAGGGCCATCCGGTCGACGGGTTCGAGCTCTCGTCCGTCGCCATCAACAGCTTTTTCAGCGAGAACAAGTTGAGCGACACTGTGAGTGCCGAGGGACCCTATCAGTGCCATCAGCACGACAGCCTGCGCATCTATGAGGGGGATTTTTTCGCCGCCCCCGAACTTGGCCGCCGCTATCGGCTGGCTTACGACAGGGCAGCCCTCATCGCCCTGCCGACCGCCATGCGCCGTCAATATGCCGAGCTGATGAGCCGGCTTATCGAGGCGGGCGGTCAGATCCTGCTGGTGACTCTGGAGTATCAGCCGGAGCAGCAGCGCCAGCCGCCGTTCTCGGTGGGGGAGATGGAGGTGCGCACCCTGTTTGAGCGCCACTTCCAGGTCGAGGTGCTGGGGCGAGCGGCGGAGCTCGATCACCCCAGGGTGCTGTCGGGCCAGCTCTCCTACTTCGACGAGGTGGCCTACCGGTTGGTGCGCCGTCCAGAGGCTTGACCAAAAGCGTGACCCGAGGCCATAAAACTCGCCATAAAGCTGCAGCTGGTTGACTCTTTATTACCTCCTTTGACATAGATCAACGTGACAAGGGAGGGGAGTGCCTAAGATGAGCCTGTTTCTCAATCACTGTTGTCATCGGCAGGCGCGCTCTGGTTTGGGACTGCCCGCCGACCATCAACTCAGTGTCTGATTTTCACGCTCATGTTCACTTTTGGCGGCTCTGGTCGCAATTGATTATGGTTTTTCCAGCCGACCCCACGGGGTCGGCTTTTTATTGGCTGAAAGAAGGGGATCAGGCCTCGAAGGTGGCGGCATTGAGCCGGAACGCACGCGGGTCGTCGATGAACTGGCCGGTGATGCGCTCGTCGTGCTCGTGGCCCTGGCCATAGCTGCAGAGGATCAGCCGATCCGACGTTCTCGATCTCAGCTGGGTGATAAAGCGCACCAGATCGGCGCGGCTCAGGTTGCCCACCTCCTCGCACACCCTTTCGCGCTGATCAAAGCCCAGATCCTTGTTGCCGATGCTGACCCACAGTCGCTGGCCGCGGCTGCGCAGGTTGGCATCCCGCTCGCTCAGCTGGGCCTGCAGGCCCGCCTTGCTGTCCTGCCACTGGCGGGCGGTGAGCTCGAGCATGGCCAGCGGAAACAGATCGATGAACTCCTCTACCGCATCCAGCAGGATCTGCGGCCCGGCTACTGGCGACTGGATGTAGAAGATGAGGCCGGGATGGCGGTTGAGGGGCAGGTTGCCGGCCCCCACCACGTAGCCGAGCTGCTGACGGGTACGCAACTCGTGAAAGAAGGTGGAGGACATGATGTGGTTGGCCAGGGTGAAACAGGCCAGATCCCGCGCCCGTGTGGTGCGTGACTGGTAGTAGACCAGCAGGGCCGAGTCTTCATGCTCGCAGCCCTGTTCGCGAATGAGGGTGCCCCTGTCCTGAATGGAGATGAGTGGACGACGGGTCTCGGCACTGGGCTGGCTGTTGACACCGAGGTGGCGCTCCAGCAGGGCGGCGAGCTCGAGGGCCTCGGCGGCGGTCCAGTTGCCGTGCACCAGGGTCTCTACGTGCACCTCGGCAAAGAGGCTCGCCACGAAGGCGGGCATCTCGCCCAGCTCGACGCTGCGCAGGTGGCGCAGCAACTGCTCGAACGGCGGGTTGTTGGGCTGCAGCAGGCTGGTGAGCTGGTTGAACAGCTGGGAGATGGGGCGCGCCTTGGACTGGTTGTCCCAGTTGCGGATGAGCTGCTCCTTGATCTCGCTAAAGCGGGCCGGATCCGGGTAACCCAGGGTGCGGTTGCCGAGGATCATGTCGAGCAGCAGCGGCTGCTTGTCGGCAAAGCCGCTCAGGTTGATGGTAAAGCCTCCCTGGTGGGCATAGATCTGGTAACCGAGCCCCGCCAGCTCCGCCGGGTAGGTGAGGGCGTTGAGGTGGTCGGTGAGCAGCTCCACTGCCAGGCGGGCCATGGCAATGTGGCGCGGGCTCTTGACCGCGTGCTCGCTGTCGATGGAGATGTAGAGGTTGCCCTTGGGCACGCTGAACTGATGCTCGTGCAGGTGCCAGAGCCGAAAGCCGGGCCGATCGATCAGGCAGGCGGGCATGTCTGCGGTGAGCTCGGGCGTGCGCACATCGAGCCGGTTGCTGATGAAGGGGTTGGGCAGCGGCAGGGCCAGCGCCGGATCCGGTTCGCTCTGCTGCCAGCGGATCTTCTCCGCCTCGGTGATGGTGGTCACGCTGTAGGGGGTCTGATACCAGCGGGCCAGCCGGTCCGTGCCGAGCTCCGGCGCCGTGATGGTCAGGCGCAGGTTGTGGGGGGTGAGCTTGGCGAGCAGGCGGCGAATGAGCGGCTCGTCGTATGCGCGCATCATGTAGTCGCCGTAGAGCAGGTCGTCGGGAGCATAGCTGAACAGGTTCAACACCAGCCCGGAGACGGTGTCGAGCGCCCGGCCCCGCTCCTGGAAGCGGAAGGCGGACTCAAGCACGGTGCGCTTCTCGTCGTAGCGCCAGGCTTCCACCCCGCCGCGTTCGATGAGCTTCAAGTAGCCGAACAGGGCCGCCACTATCTCGTTGACGTGCTCGAGCCCGAGCGGGGTCAGGCCGAAGTTGACGCCAAAATCCTTGAAGTTGGCGCCGCTGATGCCGCCGCCGGCGGAGAGCTGGTTGACCCAGCCCTTCGCTTTCAGCAGGGAGAGCAGGCTGCCGTCTCCTTCGTAGCCGATGAGGTGGCTCAGGAAGGTGAGGGGCTTCTTGTCGTAATACTCATCCACGTTGGGCAACGGGAAGGTGAGCGCGAGTTTGCGGGTCTCCTTGACCGGGTTGATCTGGATGCGAATGCCCAGGTCATCGAGCCGGTAGAGGGGCATCTCGAGGGTCGGCGTTCCCAAATTGCGATTCAAAATGGGAGCGAAAAAGCGATCGCACCAGCCGAGCTGGGCCTCGATGGTGGCTGGCGAGATTATCACCAGCGCCATGCGATCCGCGCTGTAGTGGGTTTCGTAAAACCGGATGAGGTCGGAGCGCAGATCCCGACCGGGCAGATCGGCCAGGGTATCGAGGTTGCCCACCGAGAATTTGGCGAAGGGGTGGGCGGGATTGACCGTCTCCTTATGCACCTGGTAGCTGCGGCGCACGTCGTCCTGCAGCTTGAGGCGGTATTCGGAGTCGACCGCGTTGCGTTCCTTGTCCACCCACTCGGGATCGAAGGTGGGGCAGATGAAGAACTGGGAGAAACGGTCCAGCCCAGCCTCGAAGAAGCCGTTGTCGATCTCGAAGAAGAAGTTGGTGAACTCGGTGCCGGTCCAGGCGTTGTTGCTGCCGCCATGACGGCTCATAAATTGCTGGTATTCACCAGGTTTGGGATAGGTGCAGGTGCCAAGGAACAGCATATGCTCAAGGAAATGAGCCATTCCCTGCCGGTCCGCCGGATCGTCGAAATGGCCGGTGTTGACGGCCAGGGAGGCGGCAGACTTGTCGGTGTCGGGATCGCAGATCAACAAGACCCTGAGCCGGTTTGCCAGCTCCAGATAGTGGTACTGCCGATGGTCGTTGGGACTGGCATATGGGCTCATTGGCGCGTGACTCTTGTTGGATTTATTTGAATTTAAACATGATTATCGACCCCGCTACCCGGTGAGGCAAACCCTTTTCTGAGAGGTAGCGCAATTGTTTCCCCCGGCATGGCGGGGTAAGATCCCCCCGCTATCAAAACAGGCCCGTTGGGCGAGGTTGTAATGAAAATCTACATCATGCGTCATGGCCAGGCAGGCATGAATGCGAAAACAGATGAACAGCGTCCACTGACCGAGCAGGGAATCGAAGAGTCCATCTACATGGCCCGCTGGCTGGCTCCCCAGCTTGGCGACAAGCTGGATCGGGTGATCCACAGCAACTACCTGCGCGCCAAACAAACCTGGCAGAGCATATGCAGTGAATTACCCAAGGCAGGGGCCGTCGAAGAGAGTGGTGACATCACCCCTTATGGCGATCCGGCCTTCGTGGCGAGCTACCTCACTGCGCTTGCGGCCAAGCACGACAGCATTCTGATGGTGAGCCACCTGCCGCTGGTGGGCTATCTGGTGCAGAGCCTCTGTCCGGCAGCCGGTGCCCCCATGTTTTCCACCTCAGGTCTGGCCTGTATCGAGTGGCAAGATGGCAAGGGGGTCTTGCTCTGGTTGGAAGGACCACATACAATACGCTAAAAGTTAATAAAAAGTTATAGATTGGTTTTTTGGGGAAGAGAGTCGCGATTTTTCCGGATTTTTATACAGAATTTACGGAATTATTTCGCAGAAGCTGCTGTCATACGGATACAACTGCAAGAGGTTGCAAACGATGAGAGTGTTCAAGAAGTACCTGCCGCTGATGGTGGCAAAACATGTCAAAACCTTCTTCAAGGGGCGGATTTACATCCACGGCAGAGGACGCTTTGACTTCCAGTCCGGCCTGCTGATGATGCCCACGTCGGCGGACATTCCCCACCGTCAGACCGTGGTCGAGGTCAACGAGTTGATCTCGAGACTGCACATGGATGCGGCGTGATTGCTTCGTCACCTCGCTGATCCGCGTCATGCCCGCCACCGTGCGGGCATGACTGTTTTTGGGCTCCCTCCGGCCTCTTCAGCGCTGTTCGACCCCCCTTTTTGTCAGCCAATTCTGCCCAGGCGGCGCGGCGCTTGCTAATCCTGTTGACCCCCCTATACTGCCGCCAGAAATACCCGCTGCTTTTTTCTGGATATAGCGATGCCACTTGCCTTCTTGTTTCCCTTCTCCTGCATGGCCATCTGGGCCGGCAACGCCATCGTCAGCAAACTGGCGGTGGGCGTACTCTCACCGGCGGCGCTGGCCTGGTCGCGCTGGATGGTGGCCGCCATCATCTTGACGCCGTTCCTTGCGCACCGGGCCTGGCGGGATCGCGCCAAGCTGCGCGCCGGCTTCTATCAGCTGGCGGCGCTGGCTCTGCTCGGCATGGTGTTCAACCAGACTTTCGGCTATTACGCGGCGCAGACCCTGGGGGCCACCGAGATCGGCCTGATGATGGGGCTGACTCCGCTGATGACGGTGCTGCTCAGCATCTGGCTGCTGCGCGAGCGCCCCACCTGGGGGGCGCTGCTTGGCGGCGTCATCTCCATCCTGGGGCTGGCGATCTTGCTGGGGCAGGGGGATCCCGCCCGCCTCTTTACTCAGGGTATCCACATCGGCTCCGTCTACATGCTGCTGTCGGCGGGTACCTATGCGCTCTACAGCGTGTTGCTCAAGAAGTGGGATCTGGGGCTCGACAACTGGTCCATGCTCTACGGCCAGGTGCTCTGCAGCCTGCTGTTTCTCACTCCGTTCTATTTGCTGGTGGACGGGCAATGGCCGGACGGCCGGGCGCTCTGGCTGATCCTCTATGCGGGGATCCCGACCTCGGCCCTGTCGCCCTGGCTGTGGATGCAGGGCATCGCCCTGCTGGGGGCAAGTCGCACTGCCATCTTCATGAACCTGCTGCCGGTGATGACTGCCGCTCTGGCCATCAGCTGGCTCGGCGAAAGATTGACCAGTTATCATCTGATCGGTGGCGGCATGACCCTGTTTGGGGTGCTGCTGGCCCAGTTGCTGGTGCAGCCTGTGGTGCTGCGCCGGCGCAGGGTGGCGTTGGCCGCCTGCCGGGACGAATGAGAAAAAAGACCGCCGAAAGGCGGTCTTTTTGTCTGCGGGATGGCGAACCTTATTGCGCGGTCAGATAGAGATCTTTCGAGTAGACCAGATCCTGCGGATTCTGATAGGGGTAGCCCTTGATGTTGGGTTTGAGCAGGCGGGATTTGACATAGAAATAGACCGGGGCGATGGGCGCTTCTGCATCGATCAGAGCCTCGGCCTGCTGATAGAGCTGGTTGCGTTCGGCCGGATCCCTGGCGTCATGGGCCTTGGCCAGCAGGGCATCGTACTGCTTGTTGAACCACTTGCCGCTGTTGGCACTGCTGCTGGAGGTCATGATGTCGAGGAAGGTGGAGGCATCGTTGTAATCCCCGTTCCAGGCGTAGCGGCTGACCCCGAAGTCCCCTTCGTTCAGGGCCGACACCATGGTCTTCCACTCCATGTTGTTGAGCTTGGCCTGCACTCCCAGGTTATGCTTCCACATGGAGGAGATGGCCAAGGCTATCTTCTTGTGCCCTTCGTTGGTGTTGTAGAGGATGTCCACATCCAGCGGCTTGCCCGGGCCATAACCCGCTTCGGCGAGCAGCGCCTTGGCCTGCTTGATCCGCTCTTCCTTGCTCATCCGCTCGCTGGCCGGTCGCTTGAGCTCGAAGCCGTCCACTATCGGCGGCGTCAGGCTGAAGGCGGAGATCTGGCCCTGCCCCAGGATCTTCTCGGTGATGGTGTCCCGATCGATGGCCAGGGAGAGCGCCTTGCGCACCTTGGGGTTGTCGAACGGCTTGCGCTGGGTGTTGAACACGTAGTAGTAGGTGGCCAGGGTCGGCACGCTCACCAGCTCCTGCGGGCTCTGCTGCTTGAGCTGCTTGTACTGCTCGAGCGGATAGCTGGTGTAGTGCAGCTCGCCGGCGCGATAGCGGTTGTAGGCGGCGGTGTCGGAGACGATCTCCAGATAGAACACCTTGTTCAGCACCGTATGCTGGTTGTCCCAGTAATGGGGGTTGCGCTCGGAGATGAGACGCTCGTTGGGGGTCCACTCCTTGAGCACGAAGGCCCCGTTGGAGACGATGTTGCCCGGCTTGACCCACTCATGACCGAACTTCTCGATGGTCGCCCTCGGCGCCGGGAAGGTGGTGTAGTGGGAGAGGGTTTTGAGGAAGAAGGGCACCGGGTTTTTCAAGGTGATCTGCAGGGTATGGGCATCGAGCGCCTTGATGCCCAGCGTATCCGGGCTCTGCTTGCCCTGAATGACCTCGGCGGCATTGGTGACGCCGGTCAGCTCGATGAACCAGGCGTAGTTGGAGGCATTCTTGGGATCCGCCGCCCGCTGCCAGCCATAGACGTAATCGGCCGCCGTCACCGGCTCGCCGTTGGACCATTTGGCATCGGGTCTGAGCTTGAAGGTGTAGACGGTGCCCGTGGGGTCGAGCTCGTAGCCAAGAGCGCCGGCAGGCTGCAGCTTGCCGTCTCCGTCCAGGGTGTAGAGCCCCTCGAACAGATCGTTGACGATTTCGCTGCCCGCGCTCTCTTCCACCATCTGGGGGTCGATGGAGGCGGGTTCGGTACCTATGTTGCGGATGAAGGTTTGCTGTTCTGCCGGCAGCAACTTGGTACCGGCCGGTACCTGGGCTGCCAGGGCGGGGAGTGTGAACAGGGCGGCAACCGTGCCGGCAATGAGTGTCCTTTTCATTGAATATCCTTATGTTTTTTTGCTTCCAAAGCCGGGCCAGTGTGCGGGATTGATGGCGAGATCTCAAGAGGCAGACAGGTCCCCCATGGCATGTGTCCCAGATAGGGGGCATGGCGGGGATCTTGCCATCCTCATGGCGACATCTTCGTGAGTTTTTGCCACGAATTAACATCGAAAAAGTTACCGATTGAAACCAGTTTGAGGGCGGTTTCGGGCGAAAAAGGTGGGGGAGATGTGCGTTTATTCAGCGGCTTAATTCGCTGCAAAAACAAAAAACAGGCGTTACATTAGGTTACAAAACAAGGCTGCCGAGGATCGGCACTTTTTTTGTCTATGCGTGCAAACGTTTTCAAAGCCAACGGAAACGATCTTAAAGGAACAATAATGCGAAACATGATCACCATGGGCGAGTTCATCGTCAAAAAGCAGGCGGATTATCCCACCGCGACCGGCGAGCTGACCTCGCTGCTCAGCTCCATCCGCCTGGCCGCCAAGGTGGTGAACCGGGAGATCAACAAGGCGGGGCTGGCGGACATCATCGGCTCCATGGGCGCTGAAAACGTGCAGGGCGAGGTGCAGCAGAAGCTGGACGTCTACGCCAACGAGCGCTTCAAGGCGGCACTGGAAGCCCGTGGCGAAGTGTGCGGCATGGCCTCCGAAGAGGAGGAGGATTTCGTCTCCTTCGATTCCGAGCTCTCCCGTCACTCCAAGTACGTGGTATTGATCGACCCCCTCGATGGCTCCTCCAACATCGACGTCAACGTCTCCGTCGGCACCATCTTCTCCATCTACCGCCGGGTCAGCAAGCCGGGCGCCGGCGTCACCCTGGAAGACTTCCTGCAGCCGGGCAACCGCCAGGTCGCCGCCGGTTACGTGGTCTACGGCTCCTCGACCATGCTGGTCTACACCACCGGCTTTGGCGTCAACGGCTTTACCTACGACCCCTCCATCGGCTGCTTCTGCCTCTCCCACGAGAACATCCGCATTCCGGAGGAGGGCAAGATCTACTCCATCAACGAGGGGAACTACATCAAGTTCCCGGACGGGGTGAAGAAGTACCTCAAATATTGCCAGGAGCGGGACGAGGCGACCCACCGTCCTTACACCTCCCGCTACATCGGCTCGCTGGTCTCCGATTTTCACCGCAACCTGCTCAAGGGCGGCATCTACATCTATCCGTCCGGCACCAACTCGCCGAACGGCAAGCTGCGCCTGCTCTATGAGTGCAACCCCATGGCGTTCCTGGTGGAGCAGGCCGGCGGCAAGGCATCAGACGGCTTTGGCCGCATCATGGACATCCAGCCCACCGCGCTGCACCAGCGTACCCCCTATTTCGTGGGTTCCACCAAGATGGTGGAGCGGGCCGAGGCCTTTATGCGGGAGTTCTCTTCCCATGAGGATCCGGCTAATCAGGGTTGATCGTCAGAGGTGTAGGTTGGTGCTGAGCGCAGCGAAGCCCAACGTTTACCGGTGCGATTCCCTCTCCCTCTGGGAGAGGGCAGGGTGAGGGGAATGGTTTTCACTGCCCCCCTCATCCCCGACCCTTCTCCCACAAGGGGAGAAGGGAGACGCTCGTCACCAGCCAACATAAACAAAACGGGAGCCACAGTGGCTCCCGTTTTGTTTCGCTTTCCGCCTACAGGCTGTTGTTGGCGAGGTCTGCCAGCAGGCCGTCCACCAGCTTGAGGCGCATGGCCCTGTCCTGGGTCGGCACCTGGAAGCGCAGCCGGGTCGGCCCGTCCATCTTGTAGATGCGCGGCTGCTCGGAGAGCAGCTTGACCAGATAGGCAGGGTTGACCTTGGTCTCCTGGGTAAAGTCCAGATAGCCGCCACGCTCGCTCATCTCCACCCGGCGAATGCCAAGGGCTGTGGCGCGCTGGCGGAAGGCGGCCAGCTCCAGCAGGGTTTTGGTCGGCTCCGGCAACAGGCCAAAACGGTCGATCAGCTCCACTTTCAGTTCGCGCAGCTCCTGCTCGTCCGCCGCACTGGCGATCCGCTTGTACATGGAGAGGCGCATGTTGACGTCCGGGATGTAGTCGTCCGGCAACAGCGCAGGCAGGCGCAGCTCCACCTCGGTGTGCTGGCTCATGAGTTGTTCGAGCGACGGCTCTTTGCCCGATTTCAGCGCCTCGACCGCCTGCTCCAGCATCTCCATGTAGAGGGTGAAGCCGACCGATTCAATCTGGCCACTCTGATCGTCACCGAGCAGTTCGCCGGCGCCGCGGATCTCCAGATCGTGGGTGGCCAGTGCAAAGCCAGCACCGAGATCTTCAAGGGACGCAATGGCCTCCAGCCGCTTGGCCGCATCCTTGGTCATCAGCTTGGGATGGGGGGTGAGCAGGTAGGCATAGGCCTGGTGGTGGGAGCGGCCGACCCGGCCCCGCAGCTGGTGCAGCTGGGCCAATCCCAGGTGATCCGCCCGATCCATGATGATGGTGTTGGCGCTCGGTACGTCGATGCCGGTCTCGATGATGGTGGTGCAGACCAGCAGGTTGAAGCGCTGGTGGTAGAAGTCCGACATCACCCGCTCGAGCTCGCGCTCGCGCATCTGGCCGTGGGCGATGCCGATGCGCGCCTCCGGCACCAGCTCGGCAAGATCTGCCGCGCACTTCTCGATGCTCTCCACGTCGTTGTGCAGGTAGTAGACCTGGCCGCCGCGCTTCAACTCCCGCAGCACCGCCTCGCGGGTGACCGCCGGCTCCTGCTGGCGCACGAAGGTCTTGATGGCGAGCCGCTTGGCGGGCGGGGTAGCGATGATGGAGAGATCCCGCATGCCCGACATCGCCATGTTGAGGGTGCGCGGAATGGGGGTGGCGGTGAGGGTGAGGATGTCCACGTCGGCCCGCAGCGCCTTGATCTTCTCCTTCTGGCGCACCCCGAAGCGATGCTCCTCGTCGACGATGAGCAGCCCCAGATCCTTGAAGGTAAGCTCGGCGCCGAGCAGCTTGTGGGTGCCGATGATGATGTCGACCTTGCCCTCGGCCAGCTCTTTCATCACGGCGGACTGCTCCTTGGCAGAGCGGAAGCGGCTCAACACCTCGACCCGTACCGGCCAGTTGGCGAAGCGGTCGCGGAAGTTGTCATAGTGCTGCTGGGCGAGCAGGGTGGTGGGCACCAGCACGGCCACCTGCTTGCCGCCATGCACTGCCACAAACGCCGCCCGCATCGCCACCTCGGTCTTGCCGAAGCCCACGTCGCCGCACACCAGCCGATCCATGCTCTTGGCCTGGCACATGTCGCCGAGCACCGCATTGATGGCGTTGAGCTGGTCGTCGGTCTCCTCGAACGGGAAGCCGGCGGCAAACTGGCGATAGGCCTCGCGGTCGTGTTTGAAGGCAAAGCCGTGACGGGCCGCCCGCATGGCATAGACATCCAGCAGCTCGGCTGCCACGTCGCGCACCTTTTCGGCCGCCTTGCGCCGGGCCTTGACCCAGGCCTCGCCGCCGAGCTTGTGGCTGGGCGGGTTGTCCGAGCCGGTATAACGGCTGATCAGGTGCAAACTGGTGACCGGCACGAACAACTTGTCGCCGCCGGCGTATTCCAGGGTCAGAAACTCGGTGGGCAGGCCGCCGGCATCGATGGTTTCCAGCCCCAGATAGCGGCCGACCCCGTGATCCAGGTGCACCACCGGCTGACCCTGGGTCAGCTCGCCGAGGTTTCGGATCACCGCATCCGAGCTCAGGTTCTTGCTCTTCTCCCGTTGCCGTTTGCTGCGGATCTTGCCGCCCAGCAGTTCGGTCTCGGTGATGAGCGCGAGCTCCTCTTGCCCCGGCTCTCGCAGCAAGAAGCCGCGCTCGAGCGGTGCCACCAGCAGGCCGTGACGGGCCTTGCTGGTAATGAAGGCGTCGAGTGATGCGAACTCCTTGGGCTGCAGCGCGATGCGGGCCAGCAGATCGCCCAGCACCTCGCGCCGCCCCTCGGACTCCACCGCAAACAGGGTGCGCCCAGCAAAACCTTGCAGGAACTGGTTGAGGGCCAGCAGCGGCTGCTCCTTGCTGTGATCGAGCTGCAGCTCGGGCAGCGCCGAGATGGGCAGGTCGTGCTGGCCCGCATCACCGGCAGTGGGCGCCTCCTGCAGCCGCACGGCCGCGTATTGGCCGAGCGCCGCAAACAGCTGCTCCACCGGCAGATAGATCTGTTGGGGTGGCAGCAGGGGACGGGTATTGTCCCAGCGCCTGTCCTCGTAGCGTTGAGCAATGTCGTTCCAGAAGCGCTGGGCGGCGGGGTAGATCTCCCCCACGGTCAGCAGCAGGGTGTTGTCCGGCAGGTGGTCAAACAGGCTGGCGGTCTGCTGGAAGAAGAGCGGCAGATAGTACTCGATGCCGGCCGGCCAGCGCCCCTTGCTCACCTCCTGATAGACGGAGCCCTCGGCGCGGGAGATCTCGAACTGTTCGCGATACTGGCCGCGAAACAGCTCGATGGCCCCTTCGTCGGTGGGAAACTCCCGGGCAGGCAAGAGGCTGACGCTCTTGACCGGCTCGCTGGAGCGCTGGGTCTCGGGATCGAAGGGGCGGATGGAGTCCACCTCGTCGTCGAAGAAGTCGATGCGATAGGGGCTGCTGCTGCCCATGGGGAAGAGATCGAGCAGGGAGCCGCGGGCGGCAAATTCGCCGTGCTCCAGCACCTGCTCCACCGCCACATAGCCCGCCTCGGCGAGGCGCGCGCGCAGCTGCTGCAGATTGAGGCGCTGACCGCTTTTCACCATCAGGCTGTATTTGTCGAGATAGACCCGGGGCGCCGTGCGCAGCATCAGGGTGGAGATGGGCACGATCAGCACGCCGCTGCTCATCTGCGGCAGCTTGTAGAGGGTCTCGAGCCGCTGGGAGATGATGTCCTGATGGGGGGAGAAGGTGTCGTAGGGCAGGGTCTCCCAGTCCGGGAACAGCAGCACCGGACAGCCGGTGTCGGCCAACAGGTATTGCAGTTCCTGTTCGAGGCGCAGGGCGCTCGGGGTATCGGCGGTCACCAGCAGGACGGGGCGATGCGCCTCCTGGGTGAGGCGGGCGGCCATCAGCGAGAGGCTGCTGCCTGTCAGCTGGCCGAGCGTTAACTTTTGGCCCGCCTTGGCGGGCAAGGCGGGAAGCTTCATTGGCATCATTCGATTCTTTTAACGTTGACGGTCTTGCGCACGAAGTTTGAGTTGTTTGGACTGGATATGCAGGCTGGCACGTACCAGCAGTTCACGGTCATCCTCGCGGATCCGCACATAGTCGAGCATCACGTGGGTGCCGTGCTCGCTCGGTTCCAGCTGCTTGACCTGGCCGTAGCAGTAGATGGCGGAGGCCTCTTCGCGCAGGAAGATCTTGAGCCGCACAATTTGGTGCAGGTGCGGCACCTCGCCGTGGCCCTGGCGCGGATGCAGATAGGTCAGCTGGCCGGCACCAAAGCGCAGGGTGTGAAAGCGATGTTCCGGATGATCCTGCACCGACAGCACATAGCCCATGATCATGTCGATCTTGCGCGACTGCTGGTTGATGATCTCCACCAGATCGTGCATCGAATCGTTCTGATTGCGGATCAGGCGGCTGGTCACCATGTCGATGGAGGTAATGGCGGAGGCGATGCGAAACGGTTCGGGCAGCTCGGCCTCCAGTGCCTCCAGCGAGGGCAGATGAAAGTCACCGGGCATGGGGATCACATTGACCGGTGTGGCATGGGTGACACTGAAGAACTGTTCCTGCATGGAGGCTATCCCTTGTTGTCATAGACGGTTTCCCTTTATTATCCGGTATCTTATTTTGTTGGCAATGTAGATATCCTTGAAGACTGGACTTTTTCAGCCACTGTCGCTGGCCATCGGCCTGCGTTATGCAGGCTCGCGACGCAGCAATCGCTTCGTTTCATTTATCTCCCTGTTTTCCACTTTCGGCATCGCCATCGGGGTCGCCGCCCTGATGGTGGTCATCTCGGTGATGAACGGTTTTGAAGGGCAGCTCAAGGGCCGCATCCTGGGGGTGATCCCCCATGTGGTGGTGACCAGCCCGGCGGGGCGCATCGATGCCGCGCCGCAGGGCCTACCCGATCTGGCCAGGCTGCCGCACGTGATTGCCCATGCCCCCATGCTCGACAGCGAAGGCATGCTGCAAAGCCCCGGTCAGCTCACCGGCGTCAGCGTGCAGGGCATCGGTCCCGCCCAGTGGCCCAAGGACGACATCCTGCACGCCCAGATGCAGATGGGGCGTCTGGACAGCCTGCAGGCCGGCGAATACCACATAGTGCTGGGGCAGGGGGTGGCCAATCGCCTCAAGGTCTCCATGGGCGACCAGGTCCGTCTGATCCTGACCGAAGGCACCCGCTTCACCCCGTTTGGCCGGGTACCGGCCCAGCGTCTCTTTACCGTCTCCGGCATCTTCGGGGTCGGTGCCGACGTGGACAGCCAGGTCGCCCTGATTGCGCTGGGGGATGCCCAGCGCATGCTGCGGTTGCCTGCGGATCAGGTGGGCGGCATCCGCCTCTGGCTGGATGACCCCTTCGCCGCTGATCAGGTGGTGAAGACGGCGCTGCCGGACGGGCTGGAGTGGCAGGACTGGCGCCGCGAGCGCGGCGAGCTGTTCCAGGCGGTGGCCATGGAGAAGCGGATGATGGGGCTGATGCTGGTGCTGATCATCGCGGTCGCCACCTTCAACATCCTCTCCGCCCTGGTGATGGTGGTGACCGACAAGGAAGGGGAGGTGGCCATCCTGCGCACCATGGGCATGAGCGAGACCGGCATCGTCAAGATCTTCATGGTGCTGGGGGCCTCCAGCGGCGTCATCGGCGCCCTGTTCGGCGGTCTGGCGGGGCTGGCGCTCTCCATGGGGCTCAACCCCTTGCTCGATGCGGTGGGGCTCAACCTCTACATGACGGCTGGCGGCTCGGGCTTGCCGGTCATCGTCGAACCCGCTCAGGTCGTGACCATTTTGCTGGGTGCCGTGCTGCTCAGCTTCAGCGCCACCCTCTACCCGGCGGCCCGTGCGGCCCGGGTCAAACCGGCCGAGGCGCTGCGTTATGAATAATTCATCTTCTGTTGTTACTGGTGCCGGTGTTGCTGCCGGCGCCGGCGTTGTTACAGGTGCAAGTGGAGCCTCCTTTATGAATCAATCCGTCTCCTGCGAGCCGCTGCTGCGCTGTCAGGCCCTCAACCATGTCTACAAAGAGGGCGATCTGGAGACCCAGGTACTCAAGGGCATCGATCTTAGCGTGGCGCCCGGCGAGATGCTGGCGGTGGTGGGCAGCTCGGGCTCCGGCAAGACCACCCTGCTGCACCTGATGGGGGCGCTCGACAACCCCTCCAGCGGCGCCGTGTTGTTCAAGGGGCAGGACATCCATCGCTGGGACAGCCGCACCCAGGCGAAGTTTCGCAATCAGGAGCTGGGTTTTGTGTACCAGTTCCACCACCTGCTCTCCGAGTTCACCGCGTTGGAAAATGCTGCCATGCCGCTGCTGATCGCCGGTGAGTCGGTGAAGAGCGCGACCGACAAGGCGAGCCGGATGCTGGGGCGGGTAGGGCTCTCCCACCGTCTCAACCACCGACCGTCCGAACTCTCCGGTGGCGAACGCCAGCGGGTGGCCATCGCCCGTGCCTTGGTCAACGAACCCAGCCTGGTGCTGGCGGACGAGCCCACCGGCAACCTGGATCACGCCAGCGCCACCGCCGTCTATGAGCTGCTCTGCGAGCTCAACCGCGAGCTCGGCACCGCGTTCGTGGTGGTGACCCACGATCTCAGCCTGGCAGCCAAGCTCCATCGCCGGGTGACCCTGGTGAGCGGCGTGATGGCGGAGGTCGCCTGATGTTCAAACCGCTGCCCCTGTTTCTGGGCCTGCGTTACAGCCGCTCCCGCCGTCGCAACGGCTTCATCGCCTTTATCTCCGCCTCCTCCCTCATCGGTATCGCCCTCGGGGTGATGGCGCTTATTCTGGGGCTCTCCGCCATGAACGGCTTTGAGCGGGAACTCAAGAACCGGGTGCTCTCCGTGGTGCCCCACGGTGAGCTGATGGGGATGGAGGCACCGCTCCCCAACTGGCCCAAGCTGCGGGACTACCTGCTGGCCCAGCCCGGGGTGGAGGCTGCCGCCCCGGTGATCCGGCTCGACGGCCTGCTGGAGCACGGCAGTGCCCTCAAAGGGCTGCAGGTGCGCGCCGTGCTGCCGGAGCTTGAAGCCAATCTGTCCGATGCGGGCAACTACATGACGGGCCGGGGTCTGCGCGAGCTGGAAGCCGGCGAGCACGGCCTCATCCTCGGCAAGACCATCGCCGACAAGCTGGGGGTCAAGATAGGGGATACTGTCACCCTGCTGCTGCCCCAGGGCGGCGATGCCGCTGGCATCAAGAACCCGAAGCGCGAGTCTCTCACCGTGGTGGGGCTGCTCGAGATCGGCGGCCAGCTCGATGGGGTGCTCGGCTTCATGCATCTGGCGGATGCCCAGGCCATCACCGGCATGGGCAGTGCGGTGGAGGGCTTCAGCCTCAAGGTGAACGACGTGCTCAAGGCGCAGTCCATCACGGTGGCGGCCGCCCAGAAGTTCCCGCACTACGTCTACATCAGCAGCTGGATGAGCCGCCAGGGTTATCTCTATCAGGACATCCAGATGGTGCGCACCGTGATGTACGTGGTGATGCTGATGGTGGTGGCGGTGGCCTGTTTCAACATCGTCTCCACCCTGGTAATGGCGGTGAACGAGAAGCGCAGCGAAATAGCCATCTTGAAGACCATGGGGGCGAGCCCGGGCCAGATCCGGCTCACCTTCGTCATTCAGGGGATGGTGAACGGGGTGGCGGGTGCCTTGCTCGGCGCCCTGCTGGGCGGCCTGCTCTCCAGCAAGCTGACCCAGATCCTGGGGGGCATCGAGAAGCTCATTGGCCACCGTTTCCTCAACCCGGACATCTACTTCATCGACTTCCTGCCGACCGAGCTGCACATGCAGGACTTGCTCATCGTGACCGGCGCCGCCATCCTGATGAGCCTGCTGGCCACCCTCTACCCCGCCTGGCGGGCAAGCGGGCTGGTGCCGTCCCGCGAGCTGGGGCACTGATAGGCGGCATCTTGCTGCTGATAAAAACGAAGGGCCCGCCGGTGCAAACCGGCGGGCCCTGCTGTTTTGGGGGGATGTCTGGTTTAGTGGGCGTTGAGTTCATCCAGCGGCAACGAGAAGCTCGCCACGAAGATATCGATGAAGTAGCGCATCTCGTCGCTCATCCGGGCCGCCAGCATCTGCTCGAGGCGCTTGCGCGCCGGCTCGAACTCCCGGTTGCCGGCGTTAATCTCTTCCAGGCACTTGGTATAGGCGCAGAGGGTGTCGGCATCCTTCACCAGTCTGGCCAGTTCGCCATCCTGGGCTGCCGAATCGAGCAGCGGGCGAAAATCCTCGACCAGCTCGGGCGGCAACATGCCCAGCAGGCGCTGCTCGGCGGCCAGCTCAATCTTCTTGTATTCGCGGGCAATCTCGGGATTGAAGTACTTGACCGGCGTGGGCAGATCGCCGGTCAGCACCTCGCTGCTGTCGTGATAGAGGGCCATGACGGCGGCGCGATCGGCATCCACGTTGCCGCCAAAGAGCCGGTTTTTGATGAGGCCGAGGGCGTGGGCCACCATGGCCACCTGCAGACTGTGCTCTGCGATGTTTTCGGGCTGGATGTTGCGCATCAGCGGCCAGCGATAGATGAGCTTCATGCGGGCGAGATTGGCGAAGAAGTGGCTGGGCAGCATGGATGACCTCAAAGATGGCAATGAAAAAGGGCAGACCCTAGTCTGCCCTTTTTTACGGCTGACGGCATCGCCTTCAGCGAATATAACGACCGGATTCGGCCTCCTGATTGGTGACGATCATCTGGCCGATGGGGGCCAGGCTGATGAGCGCCAGCTTGAGGTGCTGGATGCCGAACGGGATGCCGACGATGGTGACGAAGCAGGCCAGCGCCGAGGCGATGTGGCCGATGGCCAGCCAGATCCCGATCAGCACGAACCAGATGATGTTGCCAATCAGCCCCATGGTGCCGGTACCCATGTCGCTCAGACCGGTCATGGTCTTGCGGTTGACCGCCTGCTTGCCAAACGGGAAGAAGGTAAAGGTGCCGATGACGAAGCAGGCGCGTCCCCAGGGGATCCCGATGAGGGAGATAAAACAGATCAGCCCGGCCAGCCACCAGGCCAGCCCCATGAAGACGCCTCCCAGTACGAACCAGAGCAGATTGAACAAGAAGCGGAAAAAGGCCATGTCGGTGACTCCAGACTTATCAAGATGGCTGCCACCATAACGAGCGATGGTCATGGACGCAATGGTTGAAGGGGCGGGGTGGACAATTTGGGTCGCAGGGGGCGAAAAGAGACCGCGATGGAGAGATATGAGGTGAAAAAGTAGGCTCTTGCACGAAAAAAGGTGAGCAAGTGCAAATTCTTGCGGCTTGTGTGCTTGAAGTCGGCTCCGCTATTCCCCATATAAGGGGCAGTTTGGCGGGAATTGTGCCATCCCCTGCCCGGTTGGGGGACGTGTGGCTCGACTCGATCAAAGTGCGCCGCTATAATGTCGCGTCATATTTTCTCATCACAAAGACAGTCGTTGTCTTTATAAACAGGAAGACTCCGGGCTTTGCCCAGGGGCAATAAAGGGTCAGCACGCAGTGCTGAGTTGAACGAGGTAGAAGAATGCAAGTTTCTGTAGAGACAACCCAGGGTCTGGAACGCCGTCTTACCATCACCGTACCGGCCGCTACCGTTGACGCCGCCGTGCGCAAAGAATTGAACGGCCTGGCCAAAACCCGTCGCATCGACGGTTTCCGTCCTGGCAAGGCTCCGGTTGCCATCATCAAGAAGATGTTCGGCGCCATGGCTCATGCTCGCGTTGCTGACGAAATGATGCAGAGCAACTTCATCAAGGCCATCATCGAAAACAAACTGAGCCCGGCCGGTGCCCCGACCATGGATCCGAAAGAGATCCAGGAAGGTCAGGACTTCGAATTCACCGCGACCTTCGAAGTGTACCCCGAGTTTGAAGTGGCTGGCCTCGAGACCATCAAGGTCGAGAAGCCGGTTGCTACCGTGAAGGATGAAGATCTGGCCAACATGATCGACACCCTGCGCAAGCAGCACGCTACCTGGAGTGAAGTGGACGCCGCCGCTGCCGATGGCATGCGTGTGACCATGGACTTCGTCGGTTCCATCGACGGTGAAGAGTTCGACGGCGGCAAGGCCGAAGGCTTCAACCTGGTACTGGGTGCCGGTCGCATGATCCCGGGCTTCGAAGACGCCATCCTGGGCAAGAAAGCAGGCGACGAGTTCACCATCGACGTGACCTTCCCGGCTGACTACCACGCTGAAAACCTGAAAGGCAAAGCCGCCAAGTTCGCTTCCAAGCTGAACAAGGTTGAAGAGCAGATCCTGCCTGAGTTGACCGAAGAGTTCGTCAAGCGTTTCGGCATCGAGAGCGGCAACGTTGAAGAGCTGAAAGCCGAAGTGCGCAAGAACATGGAGCGCGAACTGGCTCAAGCCCTGAAAAACAGCGTGAAAGAGCAGGTTCTGAACGGTCTGGTTGAAGCCAACCAGATCGATCTGCCGAAGGCTGCCGTTGCTCAGGAAATCGATGCCCTGCGTCAGCAGGCGCTGCAGCGTTTCGGTGGCTTCCAGGGCGGCAACGCTCCTGAACTGCCGGCCGAGCTGTTCCAGGGCCAGGCCGAGCGTCGTGTACGCGTAGGTCTGCTGCTGGGCGACGTGATCCGTACCAACGAGATCAAGGCTGATGAAGCGCGTGTCAACAGCATCATCGAATCCATGGCCACTGCCTACGAAGATCCGAAGGAAGTGATCGAGTACTACCAGAAGAACGAACAGATGCTGAACGGCGTTCGCAACCTGGCAGTTGAAGATCAAGCCATCGACCTGATCCTGTCCAAGGCCCAGGTGACCGAGAAGGAAGTTGCATTTGACGAAGTGATCAACAAGTCCGGTGCCGCTGCCTAAGAACATTTGACTTAAGGTCAAGACTGTTAAGTATAATGGCTCGTGTGATCTCCACTCGGGCCATTTTATTTTAGGGACAATGCCTTATGTACAAGAACTATAACGATGTGACTGAATCCCCACGCAATGCGCTCATCCCGATGGTGGTAGAGCAAACCGCGAAAGGGGAGCGTTCCTACGACATCTATTCTCGTCTGCTGAAGGAACGGGTGATCTTCCTGACCGGTCAGGTTGAAGATCACATGGCGAATCTGGTGGTGGCTCAGCTGCTGTTCCTGGAGTCTGAAAATCCGGATCAGGACATCAGCATCTACATCAACTCTCCGGGTGGGGCCGTCACGGCCGGTATGTCCATTTATGACACCATGCAGTTCATCAAGCCGGACGTCAGCACGGTGTGCATGGGGCAGGCCTGCTCCATGGGTGCCTTCCTGCTGGCCGGTGGTGCCAAGGGCAAGCGTTTCTGCCTGCCCAATGCCCGCGTGATGATCCACCAGCCGCTGGGCGGTTTCCAGGGCCAGGCATCTGATATCCAGATCCATGCCCAGGAGATCCTGAAGATCAAGAATACCCTGAACGAGCGTCTGGCCTTCCATACCGGTCAGGACATGGCCACCATCGAGCGTGACACCGACCGTGACAACTTCATGTCGGCCGAGCAGGCCGTGGCCTATGGCCTGGTTGACGGTGTCCTGAGCCGCCGCGGCTGAGCCACGAGCTAGCCCGTACCATCGTCGAGGGCATCATCTGGTTTGATGATGCCCTCAATCGGCAGATCAGGCATGGGCAGGGTGTTCCGGACTGTTGTAAACTCAACAGGACAATCCATCCTCTATTGATAAAACGAGGTTGCTGAATGACAGAAAAACGCAAGGGTGAGGGTGATAAGCTGCTCTACTGCTCTTTTTGCGGCAAAAGCCAGCATGAAGTGCGCAAGCTGATCGCTGGCCCTTCCGTCTACATATGTGATGAGTGTGTCGAGCTGTGCAACGACATCATCCGCGAAGAGATCCGCGAGATCTCGCCCAAGCGCGATGGTAGCGAGCTGCCGACCCCTCATGAAATCCGCGCTCATCTGGATGACTATGTGATCGGGCAGGAGTACGCCAAGAAGGTGCTGGCGGTAGCCGTCTACAACCACTACAAGCGGCTGCGCAGCGGCAGCGAGTCCGGTGGTGTGGAGCTGGGCAAATCCAACATCCTGCTGATCGGTCCGACCGGCAGCGGCAAGACCCTGCTGGCTGAAACCCTGGCTCGTCTGCTGGACGTTCCCTTTACCATGGCCGACGCCACCACCCTGACCGAAGCCGGTTATGTGGGCGAGGACGTGGAGAACATCATCCAGAAGCTGCTGCAAAAGTGCGACTACGACGTAGAGAAGGCCCAGCGCGGCATCGTCTACATCGACGAGATCGACAAGATCTCCCGCAAGTCGGACAACCCCTCCATCACCCGCGACGTGTCCGGGGAAGGGGTACAGCAGGCCCTGCTCAAGCTGATCGAAGGGACCATTGCTTCCGTGCCACCGCAAGGTGGTCGCAAGCACCCGCAGCAGGAGTTCTTGCAGGTTGATACCTCCAAGATCCTGTTCATCTGCGGTGGCGCCTTTGCCGGTCTGGACAAGGTGATCGAGCAGCGCTCCGTCAAGGGCACCGGCATCGGCTTTGGTGCCGAGGTCAAGTCCAAGAGCGCCAAGGCGACCTTGAGCGAGAGCTTTGCCAAGGTGGAGCCGGAAGATCTGATCAAGTACGGTCTGATCCCCGAGTTCATCGGCCGTCTGCCGGTGGTCGCGACCCTGACCGAGCTGGACGAGGCTGCCCTCATCCAGATCCTGAAAGAGCCGAAGAATGCGCTGACCAAGCAGTATGCCGCGCTGTTCGATCTGGAAGGGGTGGAGCTGGAGTTCCGTGACGACGCGTTGAACGCCATCGCCCGCAAGGCGATGGAGCGTAAAACCGGCGCCCGCGGTCTGCGTTCCATCGTGGAAGCCGTGTTGCTCGATACCATGTATGACCTGCCGTCGCTGGACGGTGTCAGCAAGGTGGTGATCGACGAAACCGTGATCAAGGGGGACTCCGCGCCCTTGATGATCTACGAAAATCCCGAGACCCATGCCGCCGCATCAGAGTAACTGTCTGATTTTTAATCAAATGAAAGGGGCTTTTTGCCCCTTTCATGCTTTTTGCGGTTTCGGCGATTGAATCTCATCTAAGCGCCCCCATATACTCAGCCAAGCGCTTTGCCAACGGTATAACAAGCCGAGAGGACATATATGAACCTAGAGCGTTCAGAACGCATCGAGATTCCCGTCCTGCCTCTTCGTGACGTGGTGGTTTACCCCCACATGGTCATTCCACTCTTTGTGGGGCGGGAAAAATCCATTCGCTGTCTGGAAGCGGCCATGGAGCAGGACAAGAAAGTTCTGCTGGTGGCCCAGAAGGATGCGTCAACCGATGAGCCGACGGTGGAGGAGATCTTCTCCGTCGGGACAGTGGCCAATATTCTACAGATGCTCAAGCTGCCCGATGGCACCGTCAAGGTGCTGGTGGAAGGGGGTCAGCGTGCCCGTCTTGAGCGGATGATCGACGACCGGGACTTCTTCGTTGGCGAGGCGCACTACATCGCCTCCAAGGCGATTGAGGAGAAGGACCAGGATGTGCTGGTGCGCTCCGCCATCGGTCAGTTCGAAGGCTATATCAAGCTCAACAAGAAGATCCCGCCCGAGGTGCTCACCTCGATTTCGGCGATCGACGATGCGGCGCGCCTGGCCGATACCATGGCCGCCCACATGCCGCTCAAGCTCGAAGACAAGCAGAAGGTGCTGGAAATCGCCTCCGTGTCCGAGCGCATCGAGTTTCTGATGGCCATGATGGAGTCGGAGATTGACCTGCTGCAGGTCGAGAAACGCATCCGCTCCCGGGTCAAGAAGCAGATGGAGAAGAGCCAGCGCGAGTACTATCTCAACGAGCAGATGAAGGCCATCCAGAAAGAGCTGGGTGAGCTGGAAGACAGTCCGGATGAATTCGAAGCCCTCAATCGCAAGATTGAAGAGGCCGGCATGCCGGAAGATGCCCGTGAGAAGGCGCAGGCCGAGCTCGCCAAGCTGAAGATGATGTCGCCCATGTCGGCCGAGGCCACCGTGGTGCGCAGCTACGTCGACTGGATGGTACAGGTGCCGTGGAAGGCGCGCTCCAAGGTCAAGAAAGACCTGGGCAAGGCGCAAGAGGTGCTGGATGCCGATCACTATGGCCTGGAGAAGGTCAAGGATCGCATTCTCGAGTATCTGGCGGTGCAGGCGCGCGTCAACAAGCTCAAGGGCCCCATCCTCTGTCTGGTAGGACCTCCCGGCGTGGGCAAGACCTCGCTCGGTCAGTCCATCGCCAAGGCGACCGGTCGCAAATATGTGCGCATGGCGCTGGGCGGGGTGCGTGACGAAGCGGAGATCCGCGGTCACCGCCGTACCTATATCGGTTCCATGCCCGGCAAGCTCATCCAGAAGATGGCGAAAGTCGGCGTGAAGAATCCGCTGTTCCTGCTCGATGAAATCGACAAGATGAGTTCGGACATGCGTGGCGATCCCGCCTCAGCCCTGCTGGAAGTGCTGGATCCCGAGCAGAACAACAGCTTCAACGATCACTATCTGGAAGTGGATTATGACCTGTCGGACGTGATGTTCGTGGCCACCTCCAACTCCATGAACATTCCGGGTCCGCTGCTGGACCGGATGGAAGTGATCCGCCTCTCCGGTTACACCGAAGATGAGAAGCTCAACATCGCCAAGCAGCATCTGGTCTCCAAGCAGATCCAGCGCAACGGCCTGAAAGAGTCCGAGATCACCATCGAGGATTCCGCTCTGGTCGGGGTGATCCGCTACTACACCCGCGAGGCGGGGGTGCGTAGTCTGGAGCGCGAGATCTCCAAGATTTGTCGCAAAGCGGTCAAGCGCATCCTGCTGGACAAGAGCATCAAGCATGTTCAGGTCAATCAGGCCAACCTCAAGGAGTTCCTCGGGGTGCAGCGCTTTGACTACGGCAAGGCCACCGATCAGAACCAGGTTGGTCAGGTGTGTGGTCTGGCGTGGACCGAAGTGGGGGGCGATCTGCTCACCATCGAGACCACCAACATGCCGGGCAAGGGCAAACTCACCTACACAGGTTCCTTGGGTGACGTGATGCAGGAGTCCATCCAGGCCGCCATGACGGTGGTACGGGCCCGTGCCGAGAAGCTGCGCATCAATGCCGACTTCTACGAGAAGCGCGATATCCACGTGCACGTACCGGAAGGGGCGACCCCGAAAGACGGTCCGAGCGCCGGTATCGCCATGTGTACCGCCCTGGTCTCCAGCTTGACCGGTAATCCGGTTCGTGCTGATGTGGCCATGACGGGGGAGATCACCCTGCGCGGCGAAGTGCTGCCGATTGGCGGCCTCAAAGAGAAGCTGCTGGCCGCCCATCGCGGTGGCATCAAGCGGGTGCTGATCCCGAAAGAGAACGAGCGTGACCTCGAGGAGATCCCGGACAACGTCAAACAAGACCTTGAAATCTATCCGGTTCGCTGGATTGACGAGGTGCTGGAACTGGCGTTGCAGGACAATCCGCAAGGGTTTGAGCGCGTTTCTGTCGTGTAAATGTTGATGCGCCGCAAATTTGGCGCATTCGGGGGGTGGTTAAGGCTTGCATGCGCCGGATAACGGAAGTAGCCTTGACCACCGATCGGGTACTCATGATGAGTCGCAATGCGTGATGTGGCGCGGGTTTGCGCTAGATTGTCACTTGCAACTGATCAGGAGGCTTGCTATAAAACCTCCACTTGTTGTGGCCAGGGAAATCGGCGCCGCAGCGATGTTCGATAAAAGGGGAATATAAGAGTGAATAAATCTCAACTGATTGACAAGATTGCAGACGGTGCTGATATCTCCAAAGCCGCTGCTGGCCGTGCGCTGGATGCTTTCATTGACGCCGTGGGTGAAGCCCTGAAAGAGGGTGACCAGGTTGCTCTGGTGGGTTTCGGTACTTTCGCCGTGCGCGAGCGTGCTGCCCGTTCTGGCCGTAACCCGCAAACTGGCGCGACCATCGAAATCGCCGCTGGTAAAGTTCCTGCCTTCAAAGCCGGTAAGGCCCTGAAAGACGCTGTCAACTAAGCCGGGCGCTGATATCACATCGGCCACCGTCCTTGGTCACAGACCAGACAAGTGAGAGGGCTCTCCCTCATACTGATTGACCAAGGCGCATCGCAATCGGTGCGCCTTTTCATTATTTACGCCCATCGAGTTCGGGAGCATAAGTACAAACATGATGTTGGATAAACTACGCGAAGGGGCGCAGGGCAAGGTAGCCAAGGTTATCTTGGGCCTGATCATCCTCTCCTTTGCCTTGGCCGGTGTAGGTAGCTACCTCAACGGCCCGGCTCGTACCGCCCCCGCCACCGTCAACGGCAATGACATCAGCTCCGCTGCGCTGGAAAATGCCTATCGCAACGAGCGGGCCCGCATGGAATCCCAAATGGGGGAGTCTTTCAGCCAGTTGGCCGCCAATCCTGACTACATGAAGCAGTTCCGCCGTGGCGTGCTGGACCGTCTGATCGATCAGGCCCTGTTCGACAGCAAGGCCCGTGAACTGGGTCTGCGCGTCAGCGATGAGCAGATCAAGCAGGCCATCGTCGCCATGCCCGAGTTTGCCGAAGATGGCAAGTTCAACAACGATCGCTATCTGCAGCTGATCCGCCGCGCCGGCATGACCCCGGAGATGTTCCGTGACTCCCTGCGCCAGGACATGGTTCGCCAGCAACTGATGGGCGCCCTGCTGGGCACCGAATTTGCACTCAAGGGCGAAGCCGAGCAACTGGACAAGCTCTACAACCAGACTCGCGATCTGCGTCTGGTGCGCCTGGCCGCATCTGCCTACCTGGGGGATGTGAAAGTCTCCGATGAAGAGGTGGAGCAGTACTACAA
Organism: Aeromonas sp. QDB39; assembly: GCF_027707585.1. Classification (NCBI taxonomy): domain Bacteria; kingdom Pseudomonadati; phylum Pseudomonadota; class Gammaproteobacteria; order Aeromonadales; family Aeromonadaceae; genus Aeromonas; species Aeromonas sp. QDB39. The sequence continues at coordinate 31,613 of NZ_JAPCIV010000040.1, forward strand.
GGCCAACAGCAGCCACTTCATGAATGACGAGCAGGTCAAGGTCGACTACCTGCTGCTGGACGCTGCCACCCTCGGCAAAGACGTCAAGGTGAGCGAGCAGGATGCCCAGGATTACTACGATCAGCACCAGGATCTGTTCCAGCGTGCCGAGCGTCGTCATGTGGCTCACATCCTGATCCCGTTCGGCAAGGACGAGAAAGCCGCCGAGCAGAAGGCCGAGGCCGTGCTGGCCAAAGCCAAGGCCGGTGACGATTTCGCCGCGCTGGCCAAGGCTGACTCATCCGATACCTTCTCCGCCAAAAAAGGCGGCGAGCTGGATTGGTTCGAGAAAGGGGTGATGGATCCGGCGTTCGAGAAGGCCGCGTTTGCACTGGCCAAGGCCGGCGATCTCTCCACCGTGGTGAAGAGCCCGTTCGGTTTCCACGTCATCAAGCTGCTGGGGGTTGAACCGGCCCAGACCAAGCCGTTTGCCGATGTGAAAGCAGAGACCATCAGCCGTCTGCAGGCAGACAAGGCCAAGGAGCTGTTCTTTGCCGAGCAGCAGAAGATGGCCGACAGCAGCTTCGAGAACCCGGATTCGCTGGACTTGACCGCCGACACCATGGGTCTGAAGGTGCAGTCCACCGGTTACTTCAGCCAGGCTGATGCACCGGCACCGCTGAACGATCCCAAGGTACTCTCCGCCGCCTTCTCCGAGCAGCTGCGCGATGACAACACCAACTCCGACGTGATCGAGCTGGCGGATGGCAAGGCGCTGGTCATGCACATCACCGGTCACCAGCCGAAAGCGGCCAAACCGCTGGCGGAGATCAAGGAGCAGGTGATTGCAGCCATCAAGCACGACAAGGCCAGTGAAGTGGCCCGTGGCAAGGCGCAGGGTCTGCTGGACAAGCTCAAGGCTGGCGAGAATATCCAGGCCGAGCTGACCGCGCTGGGTCTGAAGGTGGAGAATCATGACGGGGTAGCCCGCTTCGCTCAGGATCTGGATCAGAACCTGGTGGCACAGGCCTTCCGCATGCCTCATCCGATCGACGGCAAGCCGAGCGTCGAGCTGGTGACCGAAGCCAACGGCGACCGCGTAGTGGTGGCCCTGGACAAGGTGACTGTCGCCAAGGAGCCGTCTGGCATGGCCAAGCTGCTGCAAGGCCAGCTGGGTCAGGGAAAGGCTCAGGTGAGCTATAAGTCTCTTATCGACGAGCTGCGCAAGTCTGCCAAGATCGAGTACTTCACCGATGTGGAAGCCACGGTCGAATAAGTCGAACCGACTCCAATCGATGTGAAAACGGCCCCTTGATGGGGCCGTTTTTTTATCTGCAAGGCCTGTTTGGTCTCCTTTCTGGCGGGATGACAATCCAGTCTTGGCAGGGGGAAGGGGATATGACGCACGGGATGATCCGCGTCGTTCAGCAGAATCGCAGGCATAAAAAAAACCGGCACTGAGGTGCCGGTTTTCATTGACGGGATGTGCGGGCAGGAGGGGGTTATACCACGCCCTGGGTGCGCAGGTAATCCTCGTAGGTACCGCCGAAGTCGCGGATGCCATTTTCAGTCAGCTCCAGGATGCGGGTCGCCAGGGAGGAGACGAACTCACGGTCGTGGGAGACGAAGATCAGGGTGCCCTTGTACATCTCCAGCGCCAGGTTCAAGGATTCGATGGATTCCATGTCCAGGTGGTTGGTCGGCTCATCCATGATCAGGATGTTGGGGCGCTGCATCATCAGCTTGCCAAACAGCATGCGGCCCTGCTCACCACCTGACAGCACCTTGACCGGCTTCTTGATGTCGTCCTGGGAGAACAGCAGACGGCCCAGAACGGAACGTACCGCCTGCTCGTCTTCGTTCTCCTGTTTCCACTGGGCCATCCAGTCGAACACGTTGAGATCGGTGTCGAAGTCCTCGGCGTGATCCTGGGCGTAGTAACCGATCTGGGCGTTTTCGGACCACTTGATGGTGCCGGTGTCCGGTGCCAGCGCGCCCACCAGGGTTTTGATCAGGGTGGATTTACCGATCCCGTTGGTACCCAGAATTGCGACCTTCTCGCCCACTTCCAGCATCATGTTGAGGCCCTTGAACAGCGGAGCCTCGCCATAGCCCTTGGAGACGCCTTCGATCTCCAGGATGTTGCGGTAGAGCTTCTTCTCCTGCTCGAAGCGGATGAAGGGGTTCTGCCGGCTGGAGACCTTCACTTCCTCAATCTTGATCTTGTCGATCTGCTTGAGGCGGGAGGTGGCCTGGCTGGACTTGGAGGCGTTGGCGCTGAAACGCGACACGAAGGATTGCAGATCGGCGATCTGGGCCTTCTTCTTGGCGTTGTCGGCCAGCAGGCGCTCACGGGCCTGGGTGGCGGCCGTCATGTACTCATCGTAGTTGCCCGGGTAGACGCGCAGCTCGCCGTAGTCCAGATCCGCCATGTGGGTACAGACGGAGTTCAGGAAGTGACGGTCGTGAGAGATGATGATCATGGTGCTCTCGCGATCGTTGAGCACCTGTTCCAGCCAGCGAATGGTGTTGATGTCCAGGTTGTTGGTCGGTTCGTCCAGCAACAGGATGTCGGGGTTGGAGAACAGCGCCTGTGCCAGCAGCACCCGCAGTTTCCAGCCTGGTGCCACTTCGCTCATCGGGCCGTTGTGCTGCTCGATGGGAATGCCGGCACCCAGCAGCAGCTCGCCTGCGCGGGATTCAGCGGTATAGCCGTCGTACTCGGCGACCAGGCCTTCCAGCTCGGCAGCCTTCATGTAGTCGTCGTCGGTCGCTTCCAGGTTGGCGTAGATGGCATCGCGCTCGGCGATGGCGGCCCACAGCTCGGTGTGACCCATCATGACCACGTCCAGTACGCGCATCTCTTCGTAGGCGAACTGATCCTGACGCAGCTTACCGATGCGTTCGTTGACGTCCAGGCTCACATTACCGCCAGTGGGCTCCAGATCGCCGCCGAGGATCTTCATAAAGGTGGACTTGCCACAGCCGTTGGCGCCGATAAGGCCGTAGCGGTTGCCGCCGCCAAACTTGACGCTGATGTTCTCAAACAGCGGCTTGGCGCCGAACTGCATGGTGATGTTGTTGCTTGAAAGCACTGGAATGTCCCGGTTGGTCTGTCAAATGGCGCGCATTATGGCACAGATCCCCCGAAAGTTTTAGCAAGAACTGTGATCCGGGCCTATTGCAGAGGGGATAGAGAGGGTGGTGGCGAGCGCTTGCGCCCCCTGGCGGCGATGGCCGCATCGTTCCGATTGCAACGGGTGCTGGCCATTGCCTGTCGGCATGAAAAAAGCCGGCCTGGGGGCCGGCTTGCAACCGTCAATCGAAGGTTCAGTGGGAGCTGGCGCTGGCTGCCCCCAGTCCGGTCTGGGAGCGGACGAACTGCGGGAAGAACTTGGCGTGCTCGTCGAGCGCATTTTGCGACTTGTCGGTGACCGAGAACAGCCAGATCCCGACGAAGGCCACCGCCATGGAGAAGAGAGCGGGGTACTCGTAGGGGAAGATGGCCTGAGCATGGCCCAGCACCTTCACCCACACGGTCGGGCCCAGGATCATCAGGCTGACCGCGCTCACCAGCCCCAACCAGCCGCCGTAGACGGCGCCACGAGTGGTCAGGCGAGACCAGAACATGGAGAGGAACAGCACCGGGAAGTTGCAGCTGGCGGCGATGGAGAAGGCCAGCCCCACCATGAAGGCGATGTTCTGCTTCTCGAACAGGATGCCGAGACCAATGGCGACCACACCCAGCACCACAGTGGTGTACTTGGAGACGCGCAGCTCGTCGGCTTCGTTGGCCTTGCCCTTCTTGATGACGCTGGCATAGAGATCGTGGGAGACCGCAGAGGCACCGGCCAGGGTCAGCCCGGCCACCACCGCCAGGATGGTGGCAAATGCTACGGCGGAGATGAAGCCGAGGAACAGGCTGCCGCCCACAGCATCGGCCAGGTGGATGGCGGCCATGTTGGTGCCGCCCAGCAGGGCGCCGGTGGCATCCTTGAAGTCCGGGTTGGTGCTGACCAGCAGGATGGCGCCAAAGCCGATGATGAAGGTCAGGATGTAGAAGTAGCCGATAAAGCCGGTGGCGTAGAACACGCTCTTGCGCGCTTCCTTGGCGTCACTCACGGTGAAGAAGCGCATCAAGATGTGGGGCAGGCCGGCGGTGCCGAACATCAGGGCCAGACCCAGCGAGATGGCGGAGATGGGATCGGCGACCAGGCCACCCGGGCTCATGATGGCGATGCCCTTCTCGTGCACCTTGACCGCTTCACTGAACAGGGTACCGATGTCGAAGTTGACCGACTTCATCACCATGATGGCCATGAAGCTGGCACCGGAGAGCAGCATCACCGCCTTGATGATCTGCACCCAGGTGGTGGCCAGCATGCCGCCGAACAGCACGTAGAGCACCATCAGAATGCCGACCAGCACCACGGCCACATGGTATTGCAGGCCGAACAGCAGCTCGATCAGCTTGCCGGCGCCCACCATCTGGGCGATCAGGTAGAGGGCGACCACCACCAGCGAGCCGCTGGCGGAGAGGGTGCGCACCTCGGTCTGTTTGAGGCGATAGGATGCCACGTCGGCAAAGGTGTACTTGCCGAGGTTGCGCAGCCGCTCCGCGATCAGGAACAGGATGATGGGCCAGCCCACCAGAAAGCCGATGGAGTAAATCAGGCCATCGTAGCCGGAGGTGTAGACCAGCGCGGAGATGCCGAGGAAAGAGGCGGCGGACATGTAGTCACCGGCGATGGCCAGGCCATTCTGGAAGCCGGTGATGCGCCCGCCGGCGGCGTAGTAGTCGGAGGCCGAGCGGTTGCGCTTGGAGGCCCAGTAGGTGATGAACAAGGTGGCCGCCACGAAGATCACGAACATCACGATGGCCGAGATATTGAGCGGTTGGCGATGCACCTCGCCGGTCAGCGCATCGGCTGCCAGCAGGGGGGAGGAGGCCAGCGTGGCCAGCAACAGCAGAGACTTGCCTTTCATGATTGGGCTCCCTTGAGGATCTTCTGGTTCAGTTCGTCAAACTCGCTGTTGGCCCGAAACACATAGATGCCGGTCAGCACGAAGGAGGAGACGATGAGGCCAACGCCGACCGGGATACCGCGGGTAATGGTGGACCCTTCGCTCAAGGGGGTGCCCAGCCAGCCGGGGGCGAAGGCGATGAGCATGATGAAGGCCAGATAGAGCCCCAGCATCAGGATGGAGAGGGACCAGGCAAAGCGCTGGCGCTTGGCGACCAGCTCCTGGAAGTTGGGATCTTGCTGGATCCGAAGATACGGTTGCTGTTCCATTGCAGTGCTCCATGACATTGAGTGTCGACGGTGAATGAAGGGAGGTCCCTACCGAGCAGCAGGGCTGCTCATGTAAGCAAAATGTGAATCAAATGTTATTTGTGGACAATTAGACTTTGGGATAAGCCAGTGGCCCGCCCCGGGTGAGGCGCAAGAAGATGAGGGCGGCGGTGATGGCGTCACTCAGGGCATCGTGGGCGGGCAGGGCCGGCAGGCGCAGATGGCTGCTGATGGCGGCCAGATGCAGGTCGATGGCGGCATCGGGATAGCGGCGATAGAGGTGATCGTGGTAGAGCCGGCTCACCTCTATCCCGCGCTGCGCCAGGGTCAGCCCCCAGCATCGCTGGCAGGCGAGATTGAGGATGCGCAGGTCGTAGGCGATGTGATAGCCCACCAGTTCGCGCGGGCCGATAAAGGCGAGCAGAAGGCGCAGCGCGGCTTCCAGCGTCATGCCCTGTTGCAGATCCTGATGGCGCAGACCGTGGATCACCACCGAATGTTCGCTCAGGCTGGCCGGCGCTTGCACCCGGATGGACAGCGCCTCGCCGGTCAGCACCCGGTTGCCCTGGATGCGCACCGCGCCGATGGCGACGATCTCGGCTTGGGCAGGATCCAGGCTGGTGGTTTCGAAGTCGAGGGCCACCCACTCGTCGGCGGGCGGGTCGGCATAGAGCGGGGCAAACGCCGGGTCTTGAACGCGGCGGCCATGCCAATAACGGCGCAGGCGGTTCAACATGGCTACTGCCTCAGACGAAAGTGCAAGGTGAGCCACTGCTGGAACTTCTTCACCTGATGCAGCGCCTGGCGCAGCAGATCCCGCTCGCCGTGGCTGAGATCATTCACCTGCACCCGGCTCTCTCCCTCCTTGAGTTGGCTGCGCAGCCGCAAGCGAACGAACAGCCTGAATGCCTCCGCCAGATTGTCGCCAAAGCCGGTGCTAAGCCGCCCGGCCGTCACCAGCGCCTCGATCCGTGCCAGGGTAGAGGTCTCCAGAATGGCGGCTTCCAGCGCCAGCATGCGAATGCCGTGTACCAGCGGGAAGAGGCCACCGCGTTTCAGATCCAGTCCCTCCGGCGCTCGCTCCAGACGGCCAAACAGGGTGAGCGGCGCATGAAACGCCACCGCCGGTCGCACCATCTCCGCCAGCAGATCTCCCCGCTCGGTCAGTTGCTCGCGCAACTTGCGCGCAAGAGGAGGAAGCAGGGCACGATCGCCGGCGATGGGGTGGGCGTCGGCCAGGGTGGCGAGCCAGAGCAAGTCTGCTTCACTGGCCTCGACGCAGGCCCGCTCGATCTCCTGCTGCCAGAGCGCCAGGGGTCTCACCCAGGCCGGATTGTTGACCATCACCCGGCCGGGGCAGGGTGGGTAACCGAGCCGGGCCAGCAGTTCGCTGAAGGCGGCCAGGTCGGCCTGCTGGGTCGGCCAGTGCAGGTCGGCGGGCAGGATCAGGGCATTGTCCTGATCGGTTTTGAGGATCTGCTCGCCGCGCCCCTCCGAGCCCAGCATCAGCAGGCAGACCCGCTCCTGCACCGCGGGCGGGATCAGCAGCGCAAAGGCCTTGGCGATTAGCTGCTCGTTGATGGTGGCGATGAGTTTCATCAAAAAGGCGGTGTGGATCCCCTGGCCGAACAGCGAGCGGGTCAGCTGTTGCTGCTCCCGGGCCACCGCTTCCAGCGCCGGCAGGGTGTCGGCGCGGGCGATGCGCAGGGTCAGCACATGGGAGTGGGTGGAGAAGAGACCGAGCACCTGGGTCAGGTGCAGGATCCCCGCCACGGCCTGCCCCTGCCAGACCACCAGCCGCTTGATGCGATGACGGGTCATCAGCAGCAGGGCGTCGAACAGATAACTGCCCAGCGGCAGGCCGATGAGCGGGGTCGGATCCAGCACCGCCAGCGGCGTCGTCAGCGGCAGTCCCTTGAGCGTCAGGGCGTGCAGCAGGGTCTTGCGGGTTGCCAGACTCAGGCTGCCGTCCGTGGCCGGGTAGAGCAGGCAATCGGTGCCCTTGGCCACCATAGCCTCGGTGGCGGCCAAGAGCGACAGGCGGCTGTCGACGATGAGCGCCGGCTGCAGATGGCCGGGCTCGATGCGGGTCAGGATGAACTCCGCCAGATTCTTCTGCCCCAGCTGGGCGCGCTGCTCCTGCTGTTGTTGCCGCTGTGCCAGGCTGGCGGTGAAGTAGCGGGCGAAGGCGGGGTTGCCCTCGCACAGCTCGATGAAGGTGGCTCTGGGGATCAGCTGGCAGAGCAGATCTTCCAGCGCACTGAACTGGTGGCGGCAGTGGCCGTCGAACTGGGCGCGCACGTCGAACAGGTCCCCCTCGCCATAGTCGCCAAACTGATGATGAGGGCTCGACTCCTCCACCGCTCCCTTGAGGACGAGATAGAGGCCGGGGGGCGCATCACCCGCCTTGAGCACTGGCTGGCCGGCGCGAAAGTAGCAGATGGAGAGGTGCTGCTCGAGCCGTTGGCGCTCCTCTGCGCTCAGGCAGTCAAACGGCGGGCGGGCAAAGTTGAACAGGCTGGTCATGGCAATCCTTGGCCGGTGGCGTCAAGCCAGTCTGACAAAGCGGCGCCTGGCCAGCCAGCCGACTTTAGTCGCACGCGCCGCGGCAGTGGGGAAACCGGGCTCCTCGCTGTACCTGGCGATAACACTCTGATAACGTGGTGGTATGACCAGTGTGAACTCAGGAGAGGACAGGGGAAAATGGAAAAACCAAGGGTCAAATGCGAGATCCGGGACGGCATCGCCGAGGTGATGCTGGCACGGGGCGACAAGCTCAATGCGCTGGACAGGGCCATGTTCAGCGCCATCGACGGTGTTCTCGATCAGCTGCGCCAGCACAAGGGGTTGCGGGCGGTGATCCTGCACGGGGAGGGGCGGGCCTTTTGTGCCGGGCTGGATGTGAAATCCATGCTCAAGCAGCCGGTGGCGGCGCTCGAGATCTTAAAACGCGAGGCGGATGAAGCCACCAACCTGGTCCAGCGGGTGGCCTATGGCTGGCACGAGTTGCCGGTGCCGGTGATCGCCGTGACCCAGGGGGTCTGCTTTGGCGGCGGGCTGCAGATTGCGCTCGGCGCCGACTTTCGCTTCAGCACCCCCGACTGCCGTTTCTCGGTGATGGAGATCAAGTGGGGCATCATCCCCGACATGAGCGGCAGCGTCACCATGCGCAACCTGATGGGGGTGGACACCGCCATGGAGCTGGCCATGAGCGGACGCGAGCTGCCGGCGCCTGAGGCCAAGTCTCTCGGGCTGGTGAGCCGGGTCTGCGACGATCCACTGGCCGAGGCGCGGGAGTTCGCGAAGACCCTCATCACCAAGTCGCCGGACGCACTGGCGGGGATCAAGCAGCTCTACAACCAGGCCTGGGCCCGCAGCGACGAGGCGATGCTGAAGGAAGAGACCCGGTTGCAAAAGCAGATCCTGGGACGCCCCAACCAGTGGCGCGCCACCCTCAACAGCCTGTTTCGCTGGCGCCTGCCGTTCGGGCCGCGCCGCAACGCGCTCTGACAGGCCGGGATAAACAAGAAATGGTATCGATCTGGTGCCAAGGCCATTGAGGGCCCCAGCATCTGATCGAACCGTTCTGGTTTCATTTCCTCATCTGCGGGTTGGGCTCATCGGTGATGCCGAGGCCCAGCAGGTAGGTGTGCGCCAGGTAGGCGAATTGCTCGATCGGCTCGATGGAGCAGAACTGATATGGCCGCTCTGGTTCCAGTAGATGAGATCCCGATTCGGGCAAAGGATGGCGAACGGCTTGAGCTTGTCATCGACCTCTTTGGTCTTGAGCGCCTGTACCGTGCCATGGCCGGACCAGCGAGCGTGCTTCGGCCAGATGATGGCGGTGTAATAGGTCGGATGGTAGGTATCAGAGTTTGCCGTGGCAAGATAGGCTTTTGATTTAGATAGAAAAGGGGGTGTAATGCGGGTTTATTGCAAAGTGTCTGGCCAGCGGGGCCGCATTACCAAGACCAACCGACTGAGCGATGATGTCTCGGATCTCTACTGCCAGTGCACCGATACCGAGTGTGGCCACAGCTGGGTGGCCACCTTGTCGTTCGCCCACACCTAAGCCCTTCGGCCAAGACCACGAACCAGTTGGTACTGGGCTTGATGAGCTCGCTGACACCAGAGGGGCGGCAACTGGTACTCAAAGGACTGGGGGCGCAATAGCGCTCCTAGTTGTTTTCTCACTCTTGCACGATGGGTCTTCATCAGGAATACCCTCCTTTGCTATGGTCTCCGCAGCCTCCCTTAATTCTTCCTACAAGGCTGACCTTCATCAAAAAATGAGAAAGAAATCAGTCTGATAGATAACTTTTTGCTTACTGTAATGGTTTGCGTTTGATACCCTACTCATCAGACTATCCGAGGAGCTAATTGTTGTTGAGATGCCCCTCTTCAATCTGGTGATAAAGCAGCGCGCAGGGAGCTGAAACCCCCAGCGGTAGCCATCTTGTCTACCAGAAACTGAGATGCAGGGTAATGAGTTCTGACACTAGTTAACCTGAAAGAGTCGATCAAATGGAATAGGCTTTATAGTTGGGATAGTGCCATTCAGTGCCTAACAAAGCATTAAACCGCCAGCAAAAAGGAGCAGGTTTGGGGCTCCCTATGGCTACGATAGGTTTCAATATGACATCACCAAATAGCGAAGACATATATTCTCTTATAGGATTCACACTTACCTATATTCAGGTTGTGGAAAGAAGTATTAGCTTTGTTACTACCTATGTCTTGCAAGATGATGATCCATTAACCTTAGCAAAACTAAACTCTATCCAAGCAAAGGAGCGAAAAAAAGCTCTTGGTTATTTCATTGGAAAAGTGAAAGAAAGAGCAACTCTAGGGAAGGTGCGAGCAAGTCCCTGATATGAGATCATGTTTGTCATCTGGAGCCATGAAAAAGGGTTCATCATGAGTC